>JBGQGI010000069.1:0-7484 GCA_041497375.1 Candidatus Dormibacteraceae bacterium
CCGATCAGCTACATCGACTTTGCCGGCGAGATCCCGGCCGGCAACTATGGCGCCGGCCAGGTGTCGATCTGGGACAGCGGCACGTACGACATCGAGAAATGGTCAGAGCGCGAGGTGATGGTCGTCCTGCACGGCAAGCGTGTGCAGGGCCGGTACGTGCTGTTTCGAACCAACGGCGAGAACTGGATGATCCATCGCATGGATCCTCCGCAGGATCCAGGGCGCAAGCCGATGCCGGAGCGCATCGAGCCGATGATGGCCAAGCTGTCCACCGCGATCCCCAAGCCGGACTCCCCGTGGGGTTTTGAGTTCAAATGGGATGGCATCCGCGCGCTCGCCTATGTCGCGGGCGGCCGCGTGCGACTGATGAGCCGCAGCGGCGAGGAAGTAACGCCTAGGTACCCGGAGATCCATGCGATGGGCCGGGCGCTCGGCTCGCGCGAGGTCATCCTCGATGGCGAGGTGGTCGCTCTCGACGACAAAGGGCGACCGAGCTTCGAAGAGATCCAGCAGCGCATGGGACTCACGTCGGAGTCCGAAGTGCGCCGGAAGATGAAGGTCGTCCCGGTGACGTACATGGTGTTTGACCTCCTGTGGCAGGACGGCCACGCCCTCCTCGACCAGCCATACACGGAACGGCGACGCCTCCTTGGTCAGCTGAAGCTGACCGGCGCGTCATGGCAGACGCCGCCGTGGGAAAAAGGCGGGGGTGAGGCGATGCTCGAGGCGAGCGCGAAGGCCGGGCTCGAAGGCGTGATGGCGAAAAAGCTGGACTCCCGTTACGAACCAGGCCGCCGCAGCGGCGCGTGGGTCAAGGTGAAGAATCACAACCGCCAGGAGCTGGTGATCGGAGGTTGGCTCGAGGGCGAGGGCAAACGGCGAGGCTATCCTGGAGCGCTGCTGGTCGGCTACTACGACAAGGACAAGGAGTTTGTGTACGCCGGAAAGGTCGGCACAGGTTTCAGCGACGCGATGCTCGAAAGGCTGGCCGCTCTGATGAAACCACTGGAACAGCCCAAGAGTCCATTTGATTTGGGTTCGCCTCCGCGAAAGGCGCACTTCGTGAAGCCGAAGCTCGTGGCAGAGTTCGAGTTCGTGGAATGGACCCGCTCCGGCCAGCTGCGCGCACCTTCGTTCAAAGGTCTGCGCAGCGACAAGCCCGCCGGCAAGGTGGTGCGCGAAGGTGGCTAAGGAAACCGCGGTCGAGGTCAAGATCGAGAACCGCGTTCTCAAGCTCACCAACCTCGAGAAGGTCCTGTACCCAGAGGTCGGGTTCACCAAGGCGCAGGTCATCGATTACTACACGCGCATCGCGCCCGCGATCCTCCCGCACACGCGCGACCATCCGCTGACACTCAAGCGGTATCCCAACGGCGTGGACGCCGAGTTCTTCTATGAGAAGAACTGCCCGAAACACCGGCCGCCATGGGTGCAGACCGCGACGGTGTGGAGCGGCGGCAACAACCGCGACATGTACTACTGCCTGTGTCAGGACCTGCCGACGTTGGTGTGGCTCGCTCAAATTGCAACGCTCGAATTCCACACCTCGCTGTCGTACGCGGCGAACCTCCCCGAGCCGCGGACGATGGTCTTCGACCTCGATCCCGGGCCGCCCGCAACGATCGTCGAATGCTGCAGGATCGGGTTGATGCTGCGCGACCTGTTCGCGGAGCACGGCCTCGATTGCTGCGCGAAGACGTCAGGCTCGAAAGGGCTGCAGCTCTACGTGCCGCTCAATACGAAAGTCAGTTACGTCGAGACGAAAGTGGTGTCGAAAGGCCTGGCTCAGCTCTTCGAGGAGCGCCATCCGGACCTCGTGGTCCACAAGCAGCTCAAAGAGCTCAGGACCGGTCGCGTGCTGATCGACTGGAGCCAGAACGACCAGTACAAGACGACTGTCAACGTCTATTCGCTGCGCGCTCGCCAACGTCCCACAGTGTCGACCCCCGTTACATGGGCCGAAGTCGAGAAATGCATGAAGGCCGGCGACCCCAGCCTTCTGGTCTTCGACTCCGACCAGGTGCTGGCCCGTGTTGCGAAGCAGGGTGACTTGTTCGAGCCGGTGATCAAAAAGAAGCAGAAGGTGCCCAAGTCACTCGTTGAAGCGACTGGAGGAGCCGACGCGCTGGAGAAGATGGCCAACCGCCGGCACAGTACCGGGGGACGGTTCCGCAAGCCACCGGAGAAGTGACCCGTCCCCGGGTCGTGATCGCAGGCGCAGGCTTTGGTGGCCTGACGTGCGCCAGGGCGCTGAAACATGCGCCCGTTGATGTTCTGATCATCGACCGCAACAACTACCACCTGTTCACGCCGCTCCTCTACCAGGTCGCCTCCGCCCTGCTCGATCCCGGCGAGATAGCGCGACCGGTTCGCGAGCTGATCCGGCCGCTCGCGAATGTCGATTTCAAGCAGGCTGAGGTGACTGGCGCCGACCTACATGGGCGCCGGCTGCTGACGGACCGGGGCGAGATCCCATACGACTATCTCGTGCTGGCGACAGGCAGCCAGAGCGATTACTTCGGCAACGCATCGCTTGCTCGGCACGCCCTGGGCCTCAAGGATCTAGAGGAAGGACTTGCCCTGCGCAACCGGATCCTGTCGCAGTTCGAGGCCTCGCGGTGGGTGACGGACAACGCTGAAAGGCGAGCCTTGCTGACTTTCGCCGTCGTGGGGGCCGGACCGACAGGTGTGGAGCTGGCGGGCGCTCTCGCGGAGCTGATCCGGCTTGTGCTGCGCAAGGATTACCGCGACCTCGAGCTGAGCGAGGTACACGTGGTTCTCCTCGAAGGCGGCCTTGCTCCGCTCGGAAACTTCGCGCCCGCGCTTCGCGAGGCGGCACGCAAGTCGCTCGAGAAGAAAGGCGTCGAGGTCGTGTTGGGCGCAAAGGTCGAGAGCATCGACGAGGGCTCGATATCACTCGTGGGCGGCAAAGAGATCCCGGCGGGCACAGTCATCTGGACCGCAGGAGTTCGCGCTTCCGACCTGGGCAAGGCCCTCGGGGTCGAGCTAGTGCGCCAGGCCCGGGTGAAGGTCGAGCCCACCCTCCAGGTGCCCGGCCATCCGTCCGTCTTCGTCATCGGCGACCTGGCCGGCGCCACTGACGGCGGCGCGCCGCTGCCGATGCTGATCCCTGTCGCCATGCAGGAAGGCAGGCAGGTGGCGGCCACGATTGTGGAGCTGGTGAGCGACGGCGGCGCCAAGCCCTTTAGCTACAAGGATCCCGGCATCATGGCCACCATCGGACGTAACTCGGCCGTGGCGGAGCTCGGCGGGGTCAAATTGTCGGGATTCCTCGGCTGGCTGATGTGGCTCGGAGTCCACCTCGTCAACGTGATCAGCTTCCGGAGCCGCGTCGTCGTGTTGGTCAACTGGGCCTGGGAATATCTCTTCTACGACCGCCCCATTCGGCTGATCCTCCGCGCCCGCGGGGATCGGCACCTCCCTCCCCCTCAGGGGGAGGTTTAGGGAGAGGGACGTCACAAACCGCCCCACGCGGGGCTAATACTTCTGACGTGACAAGTAGGCCCAGAGCCACGGTGCTCGCTGCCGTGGCGATCGTCTCGCTGGCCGTAACCGCGTGCGGCGGCCTGCAGGCGGAAGATCCCGCACAGGTCCTGCGCGATGCGGGTGCGGCAATGGCCAAGCTCCAAACAGTGAGCGCAACGCTGAAGTTCACCAAGGGGTCGGTATCGTTCCAGGGCTATGTGCTCACGGGAGCCACGGCGGCCGTGCGCCTGCCCGCGGACAGCGACACCACCTACAAGGTCAAATATCAAGATCTCCTGATCGGCTTGCAGGTGGTGATCACCGGGGGCCATGTGTACCTTCGCCCACCTTTTTCCGGCTTCACCGAGGTGACGGGGAAAACCGCCGCGGAAGTTCCTGACCTGGCGAAGCTGTTCAATGCGACTACCGGCCTGCCGGCCATGATCCCAGCCGGACAGAACCTCACCTACATCGGAAGCGAGAAGGTTGGGGAGGTCGACTCGCACAAGATTGCTGCGACTTATAGCGCGGCCCAGATCGCGAAGCTGTTGCCGCAGCTCAGCTCGACAGGCGATGTCGCCGCCACCATCTGGGTCGGCGGTTCTGACCATCTGATTCGCAAAGCGGTTCTCAGCGGGCCTTTTGGGGACGGCGGGACCGCCAGCTCGGTTGAGATCGACCTGAGCGCTTTCAACGCCGCTGTCGTGATCGCCTCACCCACTCCCTGACCCGACGTGACGGAGGCGCGATCCGCGCGCGGGATCATGCTCGGACTCGCCGGGGCCGGCCTGTTCGTCGCAGCGCTCGATGCATATCTCGTCGTGACGTTGCTGCCCGCCATGATCACGGACGTCGGCCTCACTATCGAGCGCTTCGAGCAGGCGACGCCGATAGTCACAGGATTTCTCTGCGGCTACGTGGTCGCGATGCCCCTCCTCGGCGCGTACTCCGATGTTCGCGGGCGCGCTCCGGTCTATGCGACCTGCGTCGTCGTTTTCGCCGCCGGCTCGGTGGTGACCGCCACCGCCGGTTCCTTGCCCTGGCTCGTGGCCGGGCGCGTGCTGCAAGGCCTCGGTGGCGGCGGCCTTGTGCCGTTGACGCTGGCCCTCGCGGCCGACCTGTATGAGGATCGTGCTCGCACCCTCGCGCTCGGCGCGGTTTCCGGGCTGCAGGAGGCGGGCAGCGTCTTTGGGCCGATTTACGGCGCCACGCTGGCATCGGCCGCCTCGGCTGCGGGCGGGTGGCGCTTCGTGTTCTGGCTGAACGTGCCCCTCGCAGCGATCTGTGCCGCGGGCCTGCTGGTCGCCAGCCGTGACAGGGGAATCGCCTTATCGCCACGCGACGCGACATCGAGCGGGCTCGCTCGCTCCTTTGACTGGAGAAGCGCCGGCCTGCTTGGACTCGGGCTCGGCCTGCTGGTGGTCGCCCTCTACCCCGATGACCCCGACCATCGCGCCACCAGCGGCCTGTTCATCCCACTCGGGATCCTCAGCCTCATGGTGCTTGCGCTGTATGGGTGGCGCCAGCTTCACGCGCTCGAGCCGCTGATCCCGAGTCAGCTGCTGCGCAGCCCGCGATTCGCCGGCGTCGCCGCCGCCAACGTGCTCATCGGCGCAGCCCTGATGGTGGCGCTGGTTGACGTGCCGATACTCGGCAGGCTCGTCTTCAATCTCGACCAGCTCGCGTCCGGGTTGCTGCTGACCCAGTTCCTCGTCGGCGTCCCCGTCGGAGCGATCCTCGGCGGCTTCGTGGCGGGCCGATTCGGAGAACGGCTGACCGCCGTGCTGGGCACGCTGCTGGCCGCCGCGGCCTTTCTTCAGATGTCCACGTGGCAGGCGACGGAGCTCGCCGTGCGCTGGGGTCCCTTCAGGTCGGCCGACATCGCGCTAGCTGCCTGCGGACTCGGATTTGGCATCGTCATCGCGCCGCTCGCGGCCACGGTGCTGCAGCTGACGCGAGCGCAGCATCACGGTCTTGCCTCAAGCCTGGTGGTGCTCGCGCGCGTGATGGGCATGCTCATCGGACTGTCGGCCCTGACCGCGTTCGGGCTTTTCAGGTTCCGTCAGATCCTGGGCACGCCGCAGCTCACAGACCCTGACGTGCGCGCGCGCATCGAGCATCTCGGCCGCCTCGTCGCTGCGGCATTTCTGCAGGAATACCGCGAGATCTTCACCATCGCGGCTGGACTGTGCATCGTCGCTGCAGTTGTCATCTTCGCCACCGTAAGGCGCGACTCGTCTCGGCCTTCGCTCACACCTTCCGTGCTACGGCGATGACATACGAGTGGTGGTATCGAAACGCATCGTCGGGATCGCCGAGGCTGTCCATTGCCGACTCGACCTCCGCCTCGAGCTCGCTGCGGTAACGGGGCCCCAGCGATCTGATCAACGTGTAGGGAAGTGGGCCGGCTCCGGCCATGAGCTCAGTCCATTCGCGCGCGTTCTGTGTGCGACCGCCCGTCACCATCTCGGTGATTCGCGTGACCTCAAACCCGGCGGCCCCCAGCAGCTGAGGCAGCACGTCCGGCTCGCCGAAACGCGCGCGCTCGGAGCTGTAGCGCGGCAGGCTCAGGTAATGCCGCCGTGCCAGAGGTGCGAGCCCCTGGAAGAAAAGATCCTGCGCGCGTGTGCTCAGGCTGCGCCGTTGGCACGAAACGGCCAGCCTGCCTCCGGGGCGCAGGACGCGATTTGCCTCTGCGAGAGCGTCGCTTGGATCTGAAAGGTAGGCGAGCGCCTCGCCCATCGTGACGAGGTCGAACGTCTCGGGCCGGAAGACCAGCCGCTCCGCCGCCATGCCGACGAACTGGGTGTTCTTACCCTGCTTCGAACGCGCGATCGAGAGCATGCGATCCGAGAGGTCGATCCCGATCACGCTGCCTGGGGCGACCCTGGTCGCCACCAGGTGAGCGACCAGCCCGGTGCCGGTGGCGACATCGAGAACATGCTCGCCACGCTTGGGGGCCGCGAGCTCGACCAGCCGGGCCGCCACCCGACCATGCTGCCCGCCCGCCCAGCTGTCGTATACGGAAGCGATCTGATCGAAGAAATCGACCAGATGGTCTGTCATCTCGTCAGAGGCATCCGGGTCCATCACTGGCGGGTGTGCGTCGCCGAGCAGCCGTCCGCGGACCGACCGCGCGGCCTCCCTCTCCCTTCCTCTGCGTTCGACTGCACCCTGTTACGATGCTAGCTCGTCCAAATTCAGAGCTCTCCTGATAACGGTTGCCGCGTCGCAAGATCAGGCTGTCAGGCGGGTTGAACATGGCGACGGGGAAGCAGATCAAACCCACAAGAGGAGGCCCACATGGCCCAAGCTGAGAAGTCCGCGGCCCACTCGGCCGGGACCGCGCAAAACGGCGGTACCAATGTAGTCACGCTCGGCCCTCGCGACAGCCTGAACGGGCGCCTGGACATTCACGGCGACCTGAAGATCCACGGCAATGTCGAGGGCGAGCTCAAGGTCAGCGGCGATGTCACGGTCGAGGCGACCGCCACCGTCCAGGCTTCCGTCGAGGGAGCCAACGTCAACGTGAGGGGCCAGGTCAACGGCAATGTGACCGCCCGGAAGCGGTTGACGCTTGGCGGTTCGGGCCGCCTAAACGGCGAGGTGAGAGTCGCCCGTCTCACGGTCGAGGACGGAGCCACCTTGGACGGCAACGTCACCATGACGCCTGAGAAGGGCTAGATAAGCAAACCAGCGCCTATCCGACTCTTTCCGAGCTGATGCGCTCAGCGCTGCGCGACGCAGGCGGCTAACGGCCTGTGCTCTCTGCGCGAGCCAGCGCAGGCAGTACGACTGACTTTATGTAGCGGCGCGCCGTATCCATCGCGGTGTGCACGATCCTCCATTCCAGCAGCTCGAATGAGTTCTCCCCGCGATTCAGCTCCGCAAGGCGACGCCTCCAGAAGCTCGAATTCATGTTGAGGCCGGGCAGCAGTGTATTGATCGGCGTCCCGGCCTGGCCGACGACAGTGGGCCCAGCGGTAACAGGCTCACGC
>JBGQGI010000070.1:0-7466 GCA_041497375.1 Candidatus Dormibacteraceae bacterium
AGCGCCTCTGGAGCTTACGAACAGTAGCCTACCGATCCTTATACGAGCCTCTACCCATCCTTAATCAACCGCTGGCAGGATGTGTTCACCAGCCGGCGGCCATAGTTCTGCGGGGGAGGATTTTGGGATGTTCTTGCGCATTACAGCTCTGCTCGCTCTGTGCAGCATCTCTGTCTGGCCAAGCGGCGCGTCGGCCGCCAGCGGCTCAGGCCGGCTCGGGTCGATCAACCACATAGTCGTCATCTACGAAGAGAACCACAGCTTCGACAATCTCTATGGCGGGTGGGAGGGCGTCAACGGCCGGGCCAATGCCACCAACGCCACGCAGCTCAACCAGGCGGGATCGCCTTACGCATGTCTGCTCCAGAACGACGTCAATCTCACTTCGCCGCCGTTGGCTGCCGACTGCGCCGCTGCGACGACGACCACGCCAGGCATGCACTTCACCAACAATCCATTCAGCATCGAGGGTTACATTCCCGCCAGCGCGCAGACATGCCCGCAGCCAGGCGTGTTCGCTCCGAACGGGCTGACGCCGAGTTCCGCCAACCGGGCGGGCGGTTGCACCAAGGACATCGTGCACCGCTTCTACCAGGAGCAGTACCAGCTGAACAACGGCGCTCAGAATCTCTACGTCACCGGCAGCGACGCGGTCGGTCTCGCCATGGGCTACTACGACACCCAGGCGCTGCCGATCTACACCTACTTGCACAGCCCCGCCCACCCGCACTACGCGATCTCTGACAACTTCTTCCAGTCAGCGTTCGGCGGTTCGTTCCTCAATCACCAGTGGCTGATCGCGGCCGCGTCGCCGACCTGGGTCGGGGCACCCGCGAATCAGTACTCGATCATCGACTCCAACGGGATGCCCAACAACTACGCGCTCTACCACGCGACCGGTCCGGTCAAAGACGCTGCCCTCACGCAACTTTGCCCATCCGCTGTTCCGGGTCGGGCGTGTGGCGACTACGCGGTCAACACGATCCAACCGTTCCAGCAGCCGACCTCGTCGAATCCCGTGAAGCTGCCGGCGCAGACGGGCATCACGATCGGCGACGAGCTGAGCGCCGCAGGCGTGAGCTGGGGCTGGTATTCGGGAGGCTGGGCAAACGCCAATGGCGACGTCGGCGCTCCAGGCTGGACCAACGGGACGACGCCCGGCACGTGCACCGACTCGGAATCATCCGCCAACCCGCAATACCCGTACTGCCCAAGCAAGGTGTTCCAGTTCCACCACCAGCCGTTCAACTATTACGCCGCTTATGCGTCCGGCACGCCCGGCCGCACCCACCTGAAAGATGAGACTGATTTCACGAACCTCCTCGGCAATTCAGCGAAGACGTGCCAGCTGAACTCGGTCAGCTTCGTCAAGCCAGTTGGTTTGGACAACGAGCACCCCGGCTACACGAGCGAGACGAAAGGCAGTAACCACCTGGTGGATCTGTTGTCGGCTGTGCAGAACAGCGCGTGTCGCAAAGACACGATGGTCGTGGTCACTTATGACGAGTTCGGCGGCCAGTGGGACCACGTGGCGCCTCCAGGACAGGGCGGCACACCAGGACCGAGCGATCAGTGGGGCCCGGGCACGCGCATCCCGGCGCTGGTGGTCGCCCCGCAGCTGTTGGGCACATTCGTCGTCGACCACACCCAGTACGACACGACCTCAATCCTTGCGACGATCGAGCACCGTTACGGCCTCGCTCCGCTGAGTAGTCGAGACGCGGCCGTCAACGACCTGGGGAGCGTGTTCACCGCGCATGTTCCGAGCGCGATGAGCGGCAGCTCGGATTAGTCAATAGATAAGAGCGAATTACAGAAGGTCGACCGGGCGGCAGGGACTATCTGCCTCCCAGTCGACCGGCACGCCAGCGGCTCGGTTCGCCATCGGCGAGCGATCGTCGATGAAGACGAGCCACAATCATTGGCAGCCGGCGTAGCTCAGCTTGGCAGAGCAACGGTCTTTTAAACCGATGGTCCAGGGTTCAAATCCCTGCGCCGGCACCTTCAATTTTTTTTGGTCGACTGCTTTATCGACTCATCGTCATCGAGGAGGATTACTTTTCCCAGCCTCATCTGGTGGAAGTGTCTCCAGACGACAATCTTGACGTGACCCTGCCCGCTCGTTTCAGCCTCGCCACTCTCGGCGTGCGTGATGTCAATCGCAGCACCGAGTTCTATCAGGCACTCGGCTGGCCCCTGTCCAAGGCTTTGGTTCCAGGCGAGGTCAGCTTCTTCGACACCGACGGCGGAATCCTCGCGATCTGGGGTTACGACGACCTTGCGAAAGACGCAGGCCTGCCGACCCAACCTCGCGGCGACACCGGCTATCGCGGATCTGCCTACGCCATCAACCTCGACAGCCCCGCTGACGTCGACGAGCTCCTGGCCCTTGTCGTGAAGGCGGGAGGGCGGATCACCCGTGCCGCGTTGGCTACTGACTGGGGCGGTTACAACGGCTACTTCGCGGATCCGGACGGCCACCTCTGGGAGGTCGCCCACAACCCCCATTGGCCCATCGGGCCCCACGGCCGGCCCATCCTGCCCTGATCCCGTCGAATCGGATCCTCAGTGAACCTGGTGGCGCGCCTTCGGGGTCGGCGTCGGCGGAGCGGCCTGCTGGGTCGGTGCGGAGGATCCAACCAGGTTCGCGGGCGTACCTGCCGCCCGCGCCCATCCAGGAGCGAGCGGACCGTTGGCCATCCACAGCGCGAGGGCGACGACTGCAACACCTGAGCCAAGCGCCGCGCTGACTCGGAAAGCCGCGGCTCGCGGCCATCCGTGAACGAGTCGCCAGCCGACAAGGGCGCTGAAGACGGCGCCGACGCAGACGATGTCGAGGACGGTGAACCAGCTCGTTCGAACGTCACTGCCGGTGCCTACGCCGTGCAAAAGCGCCAGCGGCCAGCACGCGTAAGCGATCCAGTGAAGCGTCCGCCAGACCCGATAGGTGATTCGCGCGCGCAGTGCGCTGGTGATCGCGAGCGCCAAGACCAGCTCGGCGGCCACGACTCCCATTCCGAGCCACAGGGGCCGGTAGCTCGATACGAACGGGATCACGGCGTCTCGCAGTCCGAGGTGTGCAAATGGATCGAGAATCGCGGTGGCGATGTGGAGCTCCAGAAAGACGAGCGCCAGAAGTGACACGTTTCGGTGCAGCCTCGCGCTGAGGAACCGAGGCCATGCCTGGCCCTCGCGCCGTGTGGTTGTGGCAATGCCGAGCACCACGACGGCTGTGAGCAGCAACAAGCTCACAGCACCGGCTCCGCGTGTCGCGTACCAGAGAGGGCTTGGGATTCAGGAACCTCCGGACACGGCGACCGCCGGATGTCGAGCCGCAACAGGGCCTGGCGCGTATACGGCCGCGGGGCGGCTTGGCGCCGCCACACGGCGGGGAGCCGCCGCCGATGCGTAATCGGCGATGGCCTTGGCCAGCGCTGCGTCTGCAACAGGACCCACCGCACCTGCCGGGCCGAGCTGCTCAGGCGGCCCCGCGGCTCGGTGCGGCGACACCGCGCTCGCGGAGAATCCTGCGAAGACCCCTGTCAACCCGACCGCGAAAGTGGTGGCGGTCGTGGTCAGGCGCCGAACAAGCCGGTCATTGCGCTGCCTGCGAGCGTTCTGGCTGGAAGGCCGCGGCGTTGCCTCAAGCATCGAGGCCGCCCCCATCATCGGATGGTGGTCGTGGAGCCTGGACCGGAGCTGCGAGCAGCGGCGCGGGCTGAGGACGGGCCACAGGTCGGGGGGCAGGGGCTCGCCGAGCGGTGGCGAGGCCCTTGGCCTGGCTCTCGATCACAGCGGCAATGCGGAGCTTGACAAGGGCCTCGGCCGCGGCAGCCGAGCAGTTGGGATCGGTCTCCGCCCCTACCTGCCGACATTCCTTGGCGTGCTGGTAGGTCTGGAGCCAGACAGAGGGATTTGGACTACCGGTCAGCACGGTCGCGGCGCCGACGCCCGCGCCGGCGGTGGTCAGCGCGGCGACCGCGAGGACGACAACGATCGTGGAAGCTGTGACTCGCTTCGAGGTGGTGGGATCAGGCATGGAGGACCTCCTGGGGTGATGGCATGCGCGCCTCACCGATAAAGACGCATGAGGCGGCCGGAGTCGGAAGCCGGCAAGAGATTTCAGATCGGACTTCCGACTTCTGTGCCGTCAAGCGTCTGTTTCTACGATGGGATCAATGGACAGCTCGTTTGAGCAGGCGCTGACCCGGCGTCTCCGGTCGGAGCTTGATGCGCTGCACGTGACAGTGCCGGCCGTGCCGGGATACTCAGGTCAGCGCTCTTTGAGGTTCGCATGGGCGGTTGCCCGGCCGCTTGCCATGGCGCTGGCGGCGGCCCTGCTGCTGGGCTCCGTGGCGGCATTCGCTTCGGGCAGCCCGAACCCAAAGGTCTGGGTTACCGAGGCCGAGCACTCCCTCGGCATTCAAACTCCAGACGACGAGAATGCCCCTGGCGCAGCGCCATCGCCGCGTCCTTCGGAATCTGCTGATCCCGGGGAAGATCGCGCGGCGCCGCCTGGCTCGCGGAGCGAGCCTAGCGACAAGCCGACGGCCGAGCCGGTCGAGCGTCAAACCCCTGAACCGGCGGACGGTGCCGCCGAGGCCGACGGGTAGGGACTTGCACTGATCCCGTGGTGACCGAGGGGGCAGTTACAGGAATCCTGGAGAGGGCGGCCACGCCGGCCGACGTGCTGCCTCCGCTGGCCCAATACACGCCTGGCGTGCAGGCGGACTTCGACCGTCTCTACCGCGCAAGCTTCGTGCGTGTGGTGCGGACGCTCACCGGTATCGTCGGGTCGCTGGAAGCGGCTGAAGACTGCGCCCAGGAGGCCTTCACGCGCGCCTACCGTGCGTGGCCGGGCTGGAGCGGCGATGTTCCTGCCGAGGCCTGGCTGCACCGAATCGCCGTCAACACCGCCATCTCATATCGGCGCCGGGAGCAGATTCGATCGCTGCCGTCGCTGATCATGCGGCTCGGCATTCCGCCGCAGGCTCCTGATCCCGCCCAGCGCGCTGAAAGCGGCACCCTACTGCCTGAGCTGCGACGCCTGCCGCCAAAGCAAGCGGCGGCCATCGTGCTGCGCTACTACCACGGTTACTCGAATCGAGAGGTCGCTGCTGCACTGGGTGTTTCGGAGCGCACGGTGGGTCAGCGGATCTCCGATGCCCTGGCCATCTTGCGCATCCGGCTGGGGGAAACTGCATAGCCTGAGTCCGCGCTCGGTCAGGTCTTGCCGGCCGACCTAACAACGCTGCCGCGAAATTGGTCGTTTTGATCTCGCGCAGGTATCGCGACGCTCCTGCGTCGTCAGGGACATGAGCCATCGGCTTGGCCGCGTCTCGTTCGGCACCCCTCGGGGCCGCATGCCTCGTTGGACGCTGGCTGCCGGCGCGGCTGCGGGAATCTTGCTCGCCATCCCGGCCCAGGCCCTCGCCACTGCCGATGCTGTCGACCAGGCCTTCCCGACAAACGTCCTGCCCAGCTCGGTGAACAGCACCAAGTTGATGGCCCAGACCTTCACCGCTTCGACCACGGGCCAAATTGACAAGGTCTCGTTGTCGCTGGAGAGTCACTCCCAGCTCATCACGGGCTTGGTGCAGATACGCGCCGTGGCTGCCGACGGCTCGCCCACTGGCGGTACCGTCCAACCGGCTGGCACAACAGTCCAGTTCAGCTACGCCTTGGGCGGCACATACCACGACTACACGATCAGCCCGGCGTTCCCGATCACGGCCGGCACCCAGTACGCGATCGTCTGGATGGCGAAGGCGGGCACCGGCTTCTGGTGGGGCAGCAACTTCGACGCCTACACCGGCGGCGGCCAGCAGTGGGGCGCATGCACCGGCTGCGGCTGGACTCCCTTTGCGACCAGGGACCTCGCCTTCAAGACATGGGTCGCCACCGCCCCGAGCAACCAACCCCCGGTGGTCGCCGCCGACCACCCGGCCGTCGCGGTGAACGAGGGCACTCCGCCCAGCAACACCGGCACATTCTCGGACCCCGACGGCAACCCGGTCGACCTGGCTGCCTCGAGCGGCACCATCGGCAAGAGCGGCACCAGCACCGGAACCTGGTCGTGGTCGGCCACGGCCGCCGATGAGGGAGCGCAGGCGAACCAGACCATCACCGTCACCGCGACGGACGGCAACGGTGGGACTACGACAGTTTCGTTCCCCGTGACCGTCGCCGGAGCTGCGCCGATCGCCTCCATCACCGCCCCCGGTTCGACCGCACCCGAGGGGACCGCGGTTCACCTGGCCGGCTCTGCCGTCAGCCCCAGCGCGGCTGACAACGCCGTCGGGTTCACCTACGGCTGGTCGGTCACCAAGAACGGAGCCGCATACAAGAGCGGGTCCGGCGCCCACTGGCAGTTCACCCCGGACGACGAGGGCACGTTCGTGGTCAACATGAAAGCCACCGACGACGGCGGCATGAGCGACACGTCCTCAACCACTGTCACAGGCACCAATGTCTGGCCGACCGCAGTCATCACCGGCTACACCGGCACAGTGCCTCTGGTGATCACCCCACAAGAGACGATCAACTTCGGCGGCAGCTACAGCGACCCGGGCGCGCTGGACAGCCACACGAGCAGGTGGAACTTCGGCGACGCTTCGAGCAGCTCCGCCAACCACGCAGCTGCCGGTTCGGGCACCCTGTCCGCCTCACACGCTTACGGCGCGCCCGGCACCTACCACGTGACGCTGACGGTGACCGACGACGACGGCGGCGCCGGCGTCGCCACCACCACTGTCATCGTGCAGACGCCGCAGCAGGCGCTGACGAGCATCGAGACTGAGGTCCGCGGCATCAAGACCCTGAACAAGGGCCAGATCAACAGCCTGATCGCCAAGCTCGAAGCGGCCAGCGCCTCTGCCGCGCGCGGCGACAACAACGCCTCGCACAACCTGATGAGCGCCTTCCTGAATGAAATCAGGGCGGACGTCAAGACCGGCAAGATCACGACAACCGAGCAGACGACCCTCACCAGCGCAATTCACGCGGTCGAGGCCGCGCTCGGAACCTACAACCGCATGCTGCAGTGGTGGCCGCTGGAGCCGTAGTCAGGGACAACGCCCCGCTCCCCAACCCTGTCCCCATGGGGGGGGCGAGGGAGAAGTGCATTCGCGGTTCTCAGTAATGAGATAACTTTCGGCCCGATGCCCCGAACCTCTTTCCTCACCTTTCTCGTGTAGACGATGGCCGAGGCGGTCATGCCACCCGCCGACCTGCTCCCGGTCAGCCGCAAGGCGAACATTCCCTACCGGATAGTCAGGCTCGTCGCCATCCCGCTCTTGCACCTCTTCTTCCGGTTCGATGTCGACGGACTGGGCAATGTGCCGAGGACCGGCACCTATGTGGTCATCGCCAACCATCTGAACTGGCTCGACGAGTTCGCGCTCCTCATGTTGTTGCCCGTCGAACCAAGGCTTCACTTCCTGGCCAACCCGACGATCCTCGTCACC
>JBGQGI010000071.1:0-7339 GCA_041497375.1 Candidatus Dormibacteraceae bacterium
GCTGGTGGTCCTGGTCACCGGCTTTTTCATGATCATGCTGGACACCACGATCGTGAACGTGGCCATCCCGGCCATGAGCGCGGGGCTGAAGATCAGCCTCGACGGGATCCTGTGGGTCCTGAACGCCTACATCCTCGTCTATGCCGTTCTGCTCATCACCGCGGGGCGCCTCGGCGACCTGTATGGACAGCGCAACCTGTTCGCGGCGGGCCTCGCCATCTTCACGATCGCTTCGGCCCTTTGCGGTCTTTCGCAGGACTCCAATCAGCTGATCGCTGCCCGCGTCCTTCAAGGAGTCGGTGGCGCTCTCCTCGTTCCTCAGACGCTCGCGATTCTCACGAGCCTGTTCCCGCCAGAGCGGCGTGGCACAGCCTTCGGAATCTGGGCAGGCGTCGCCGGACTGGCCACTCTCGCGGGACCGACCGTCGGTGGCGCGATCGTCACTTACGTTGACTGGCGATGGATCTTCTACGTCAACGTTCCGATTGGCGTCGCGGCGCTTGTGGCGACGTTCGTGCTGGTGCCCGACCTGCGGCCTGGCCGACGCCACGGATGGGATGTCGTCGGCATCTTCCTCGCGACTGCCGGCCTGTTTGGAGTGGTCTTCGGCCTCATTGAGGGCGAGCGCTTCAACTGGGGTGAGATCGGCTCGTACGTGGTCACGATCCCCGAGGTGATCGGCCTCGGGGTCGCGCTCTTAATCCTGTTCGTGATCTGGGAACGCTTCCAGGCCGAGCCTTTGGTTCCGCTGTCGCTCTTCGAGGAGCGCAACTTCGCGGTCGCCAACTGGATCGGCGCATCGATCGCCTTCGGGATGATGAGCCTGTTCCTTCCCATCGTCATCTACCTGCAGTCGGTGCGTGGCTTCTCCGCGCTCACCGCGGGCCTGACACTCGCACCGATGTCTCTGACCTCGATGCTCGTGGCTCCATTCGCCGGGCGGATGGCGGACCGGGTCGGCGGGAAGTACATCCTCATGACCGGCGTCTTCGTTTTCGCCGTCGGATTCGGAACGTTGACGATTGTTGCCGGCCCCGATTCGACCTGGCTGAGCTTCCTCGTGCCCGCCATCGTCGCCGGTGCCGGCATGGGTATGACGTTCGCACCCTTGACCACCGTCGCCATGCGCAACATCGAGCCACGGATGGCCGGAGCCGCCTCCGGCGTGCTGAACACGACGCGGCAGGTCGGCCAGGCAGTGGGCAGTGCCGTGGTCGGAGCGCTGCTCCAAAACCGCCTCGCGATCACCTTGCACGACCAGGCGGTGAGTCATGCATCAGCGCTGCCGCCTGCGTTCCGGGACCCGTTCGTCGCCGCCTTCAGCTCGGTGGCATCCAATGGCTTCCAGATCGGGACCGGCGAGAACGGCGCCAAGCTGCCATCGGGACTGCCACCCGCAGTCGTCCAGCAGCTGACTTCGCTCGCTCACGACGTGTTCGTCAGCGGCTACATCGATGCGCTGAAGCAGACGCTGGTGCTGCCGATCGCCGTCCTCGCGTTGACTGCTTTCTCGGCCTTGCTCATCAAGCGCCGCAAGAGGCAGGTTGCCCAGCCCGAAGAGCGTGCGTCGCAGGAAGTCGCCGCCGCCGCGAGCTAGTGTTAGGCGTCAGTGGGCGCCCCGTCCGACGGCTGGCTCGAGCGAGATGGAGTGGCGCTGCACTACCTCGAGTGGATGCCCGAGGCTTCCTCCAGCCATCAGCCGCCGCTGCTCCTCCTGCATGGCCTCAGCTCGAACGCCCGCTACTGGGAGCGGCTCGCCCGGCACCTGCCCGAGCGGCGGCTGATCGCGCTGGACCAACGCGGCCACGGGCTCACGGGCCAGCCCCCGCGAGCGCCGACGTTTCCCGACGGGTTTGCGATGGACGAGCTGCTGAAGGACGTCGATTTCGTGGTCGCTGAGCTGGGTCTCGAAAAGCCCGTCGTGGTTGGGCACTCGTGGGGCGCCACGGTTGCGTTGGAGCTGGTGGGCACGCGTCAGGGCAGCACGGGCGGGTTGGTGTTCATCGACGGTCCGGTCCAGAGCGCCGCCAACCTCTTCAGCTGGGAGGAGGCACAGACCCTGATGCAGCCGCCGCTGCCCCGATTTGCATCGTTCGATGAGGCGGTCTCGCAATCGAGGCGCGACTTCGAAGGCGCCTGGGATCAGGATCTCGAATCATTCGTGAAGGCGAGGATCGTGCCAGATGGCGACGGGCTCGTTTTGACCCTCACCGCGCCGGTGCGCCTCGAGCTCCTGCGCGGCCTCTACGAAGCCCAGCCCGATCTCTTGTGGCCGCGCGTGGAGGTGCCGGCTGCTGCCCTCCTCGCCAGGCACGGGCCGGCGAGAATCGCTACCTCACGTGAGACGGGCGCGGCCCGGCTTGCGGAGCTGGCGCCAAACGTGGAGATCAGCTGGTACGAATCGCCGCACGACATCCCCTTGTTCATGCCGGCGGAGGTGGCTTCGGCGATCGAGCACGTTGCGTCGCTCGCTGCCGGCGGTACGTCAGAGGCGGCCGCCGGATAGGAGCTTCAGGGCGGCGAGAAGCGCAGCGGCTCCGATGAAGGCGACGACGATGCTGCCCCAGAAGCCGACCGTAGTGTTGGCTCCGAAGATGGCAGCGAGAATGTAGCCGCCGATGAATGCGCCGGCAACCCCGACCAGGATGTCGGCGACGCAGCCGAACCCGCGACCGGCCACCACTCGTGCCGCCACCGCACCAGAGATCAATCCGACCAGGATCCACAACAGCCACGACCCCGGCTGCAGATTCCAGCTCGGCAGCCCGGCGAGCACGTGGATCACCGTTTCGCCAGCCAGCTCGCGATCAGGTTGAAGACCTCCTCGTTGTCGCGGTCGTTGAACGGTTCATGGTAGCGGCCTTGCAGCAACCTAAGCTCGCTCATCGCCGGCGCCTTTTCGTGCAGCTCCTTGCTGCCTTCGGGGTCGATCAGACCGTCGTCGGTGCCGGCCAGGATGAGGAAGGGGACCTTGATCTCGCCCGCGCGATTGAGGATGTCGCGCGAAGCCGCCAACCACTCGGTGTACAGGCGGCTCGAGATCTTACTGTGGACCAACGGATCGGCGCGGTAGGCCTCCACGACCTCGGGGATTCGCGAAAGCAGCTTGGGGTCGACCTCGTTGTCGAGAGCCAGCTTCGGCAGCACCTTCGACGCAGTGGTGCCCAACTTGATCTTCCAGGCCGGGACCGCAACCTTCACCTTCAGCGCCGGGCTCGAGACGATGAAGCGCCGGATGGTGCTCAGCTTGCCGGCGAGAACGGTGCTCAACATTGTGGCGCCGCCAAACGAGTGACCGAGCGGCACGACCTCGCCTCCAGTGACCGCGGCCACGTGGGCCACGAAAGCCGACGCATCCTCAGTCCATTGCGACCAGGAGTCGACATGGCCTCGCTGCCCAGGGCTCTTGCCATGACCACGCAGGTCGACGGCGAAGGTCCCAAAGCCGTGCCTCGCCATTCCTTGCGCGAACCGTTCGTACCGTCCGGCGTGCTCGCCGAGGCCATGGACGACGGCGAAGGTTGTTTGAGCGCCGGCCCGAGGCCACGCGCGATATGCGAGCTTCGTGCCGTCGGCCGACTCGACGAAACCCCCGGCCGAGGCGGCGACCTCAGCTGCCAAGGTGCCCGAAGCCTCTCAGGATCTTGAGTGCTTCCTGCTCAGCCTCCAACAACGTTGGGGCGTAAGCGCGAATGCCGCACAGCGCGTAGGCCCACTCGGGACTCTCTGGGCCCTGCGAGTGAAGCCTGAAGGTCGGCGGATAGAAAAATATCCTTTCGCCCTGCACTTTCTTGATCACCGGCCGCTTCGCGAGCACATCCTCCAGCGCGAGGCCACTCGGCAGGCGACCGTTCCGAAATTCGAGGCGGCGCAGCTTGGCGAGCGGGTGGTCTTCATCCCTCATGGCAACCCTGATCCCGTACTCCGCGCTCAGGTCGCGCATGAAGATCGTGATGATGAGAGCGTCTGTCTCATCGCCGGCCATCTTTACAAAGCCGGCTGCGCTGAGGTCGCCCTCCTCCTCCAACCGAAGATGGCGGAAGTACTCCATCGCGAAGAGGCCCGCTGAGCGAGGGCTGGCAACCCACGGCGAATCACGACGCCATGTCCTCGCAGCCGAGAGCGATTCGAACTGCTCGTGGACCCGCTCGAGTCGCTGCTCCGGCAGGCCGTGCAACCGATAGTGAAGGACTCGCGGCATTGCGTTCCTAGCCTACCGGTTCAGGGCCGGGGTCGCGCTCACGAGCCCGCCGCATCATGCCCTCTTGCCATGGCGGCGCCTTCACCTCCACAGCGAGCCGCTCGGCCCCGGCGGCAAGCAGGAAGTCCCCCCTTCTGGCAGTCTCGAGGAAGGTGCGTTGCTGCCGGCTCAGGTGAAACGTCCGCTGCAGCTTCGCGGCCTCTCCCGGTCGTTGGACGCCGAAGAACAACACAGCCGGGTTGGTGGCGACCACGGCTCCCTGGTCCGAGCTCAGGAGGTCTCCTGGATTCTGGGTGGCGAAGACCAACGATCCGTCGTACTTGCGAATCCTTCGCGCGAGACTGACCACAAATCGTCGGATCGTCGGATCTTCGAAGAGGAGGCCGAGCTCATCGACGATGAGCATCCGGCGTCGGTCCTTCCGCTTGATCCGCGACCACAGGGCTTCGGCCAGGAGAAAGTGCACCGGGGCCACCATCTCGTCGCGGAGCTCCCGCATGCCGAAGGCGATGATGGGCGCGTCAAGATCGACGTTGGTCGGGGCGCTGAACATCTGGCCGAGGCTGCCATGCACCCAGCGCGTCAAGATCGCCGCCACCCGCGAGTCCGTCGAGAGATTGGCCGCAACATCGCCCAGAAGAGGCGTGTCCAGATCGCGATAGGCACGCCGGACTGCGGACTCGATAAGCGCGCGTTCGCGCTCGTCCAGCCCGCCGCAGATGGTCTCGCACAGGTCGACGGCGTCAGCGGTCGCCGGGCCGATCCACGATTCGTCGCGGCGGTCTGACGGCCGCAGCTCGAGAACGTTGATGGCGTGGCCCGAACCGAGAGCCAGCGGCACGTCCACGCCTCCGAGCTGTTTGGCGAGCTCGCCGTACTCATGCTCCGGGTCGATCACGTAGACTTGGACGCCCAATCCGAGGGCTCCCATCGCAAGCGACGAAAGCAGGTAGGTCTTGCCGGCGCCGGAATGGCCGAACACCCCGATGTTGGCGTTGGCGTAGTGCGCTTGCGCGAAGGGGTCGACAGTCACGGGGAAGCCTGTCGCGTGACTGCGTCCGATCATCAACCCACTTGCCTGCACGAGCTCCGCATCCAGCCAGGGGAAGAAGGTCACGAGGGTGCTTGTGTCCAGCACCCGCTTGCGTTGCAACCGGTCGATGGCCAGAGGTCGCGTCGCCAGGTATCCATCGAACATTCGCAAAGTGCACGGCTGCGCGTGGCAGAGGACAGAACGAGCGGCGGCCTCGATCTGTCGCGCGCCGGCCTCCAGGCCATCGCGCGTGCGGGATGTCAACGTCAAGTAGGTCGAAACGTGAAACGCCTTCTCCTGGCTCGACGCCAGGCGGCGCTGGAGCTCTTCAGCTGCAGGTAGGGCTCCGGCTAGAGCCGGGTCGGCGGTGCCTGAGCTCTGCTCCTGCATGCGCGTCGCCCTCATCCCGACCAGCTGCCGCTGCAAGTACTCGACCGTCCAGGCGACAGGCAGCGGAGTCGCGTGCCAGGCAAGGCTCACATTTAGCCCACGAGGAATCAGCCGATGGAGCCAGCCGGCTTCGAGATCGCCGCCCGGCAAGCGGTCGACATGCCATGCGCGGCTCCAACCCCCGGCGTGAAGGAAGTGGCCCGCCTGCTCGGTGCCGAAGATCGGCTCCTGTAGAGCCGTGGAGGCGGTGAAGGCGATTCCCATCTCGCGCAGCGCATCCTCGAGTCGCGACGCCTGCGCCGGTGCTGCGACGAAGGCGACGCGCGTCCGTTGCGCGGACTGCGAACAAGCGGTTTCCTCAACGAAGCCGATGTCAGCGCTACGCGTGTGATTCAGATCAATCGGCGGTCGCGCCACATCAGGTGTGTCTAGATTGGCTCCCGGTTCGGCCTGGATTACGCACTGGATCGGCGAGTCCATGCCATCCAGCAGACGTCTGAACGCGTTGACCCAGCGGAGGCGGTCGGCTTCGGTGGCGCCGGCGAAGCCGATCGGGCTTGTATTGATAACTGCCGCCTCGGCGTGCCCGGCCCAAAGGATCGCCGGGCCGCGAGCGGCCAATCGAACAGGGCCGAGCTGCAGCTCCCGTTTCAACCCGCAGCGGCGATGAAGTCGACCAGGTCCCTAAACGCTTTGCTCGCTGCAGCGTCCGGAAAGGCGACCACCGTCGCTTGATTCATCGCTGCCGCCTGTCGAACCAGGTCGTCCTCTGGGATGACGCCCGCCACCGATGGCCCCGCTCCGCGATCCAGGTAGCACACGCGGCCGGCGTCGACTGAAGCCACTGAAAGGAGGGGCTCCGAGACGCTCGGCTGGACACGGTGACCCATCGGTGCATCGCGCACCAACCAACGCTCGCGTGGAAAGCTTTTGAGGGCAAGGCAGGCGGAGAGCTCAGCCGCAACCGTGGTGGCTCCGGCCTTCGGCGCTCGACCGGTCACGACGATCACAACGGGACCACCAGGTGGATGAACCGGCGCCACTGGAGCTCTGCGATGTCTGAATCGTCGAAGCCAATTTCGGTCCACCGCAAAGCGATGCGTGTTGATGACGAACAGAAAGAGGTCTGCGGCCCAGTCATCGACCGGGCGGCCGCGCCACCTGCCCCAGGCGGCGATCGCGCCGGTGGCAACCGCTGCTGTGCAAGCGAATGCACGAACCGGCGATGGCGCCCATTGCGATGACCACAAACCGAAGCCGCCCACCAAACCGACGACCAGATAAGCGAGGCGCATCGGGGTCAAGCCATAGAGCAGCTTGTCCTCGAGATCGACATCCAGCGGTGCCCTCGCGCGCATGCCTGGCACGCTAGAGTGACCAGCCGCTCAAGGGAACCTCGGCTGTTAACTGCCGATGGACCTTAGAATCGACAGTCGGCCGTCACGCGCTCGCGTAGCTCAACTGGCAGAGCAGGGGACTCTTAATCCCAAGGTTCAGGGTTCGATTCCCTGCGCGAGCACCAACATTTTGTACAAGTTCGGCTGACACGTCCCCAAAGGCCTTCGGCTGATGGGTTCTAAAACTGACGGAGTTCGTTGACACTGAGGCCTCCATCTAAATGAAGGGAGGACACCCAGTTGACCGAACGAGAGACAGCGAGGAAGGCAGCCTGGCGACTAGCCATCATCCGCCATGCCCAAGAGGTCACCGGAAAC
>JBGQGI010000072.1:0-7314 GCA_041497375.1 Candidatus Dormibacteraceae bacterium
CCCCGAGCCAGCGGCCATGCTCCGGTACGAGAAGACCCTCTTCTACGGCCTCTTCGTCAACCGTGAAACCGTCAAGCTCTCGGACCTCAAAGGCACTTTCGCGCCCACTTTGAGGCAAGCCGAGGGCGAGATCTACGCGGACTCGCTCTCGCGCCGGTTGTTCTCGAGCAGCCCGAAGCAGGCCCGCGCTGCCTGGGGATGTCTGGGCTTCGCTTTGGTGCTGGTGGGCTTTGCCGCGACGGTCGGCCTCGGCCTGGCCTTTGGCTGGGGCCTCGTGGGCCTTGCCGTCATCATCTCCGGCATCGCGCTCGCCGCCACCTTCCCGTTCATGCCGCAGCGGACCGCGGCCGGTCGCGACCTGCTGCAGCACACGCTCGGCTTCCGCCTTTACATGACAACTGCGGAGAAGTACCGCCAGCAGTTCGCCGAGAAGGCCCAGATCTTCACGCAGCTCCTTCCCTACGCGATCGTGTTCGGCTGCGTGACGCAGTGGGCAAAGGCGTTCGAGGGCATCGATACGGCTGCAGCCAACAGCGGCTGGTATGTGGGCACCACGCCATTCCAGGCCGCGCTTCTCGCGAGCAGCCTGGAATCCATGAATGCAAACATCTCGAGCGCCATCACCTACGTCCCGCCAAGCTCGGGCAGCTCGAGCGGATTCAGCGGCGGGTTCTCAGGCGGTGGCGGTGGAGGCGGCGGCGGCGGCAGCTGGTAAAAGGATGAGAGGGAACCCCCGGTGGTTCCCCTCATCGGCGCCAAGCGCACCCGGCCCTGAATCACCTCTCAAACAGACGTAAGCGTAGGGCAGGGCCGGCGCTCTCCCTCCGGTATAAGGTTCGGCCTTTCTTTTAGAAGTTTCTCCTCGCCACGCTGAGAGTCATTGAGGACAAAGTCATGGCCGGGGGGACCCCGGCCAACCCTGCCACGCTAGCGAAAAGGGATCCAAGACTCGAGCTTAGGACGAGGCCTTCGCAGCTCTCAGCGGTTCGCCGACTTCGTTCAGGAATCCCAGCAGCTCGCGGTAGGACTGAAGGAACGAGGTTTCGTGGTACGCGATTCCGCGCTCCTCGCAGAACTGCTTGATGATCGGCTGCGCGCGCTTCACATTGATCCGCGGCATCCCTGGGAAGAGGTGGTGCTCGATCTGATAATTGAGCGCTCCGTACCAGAAGTCGGTCACGGGGTGCCCGTAGATGTTGCGGGCCGTGAGCACCTGGGTTCGCACGAAGTCGAGCCGGCTGGAGCTGTCGGTCTGCAGCATGCCCTTGTGGTTCGGCGCAAACACCGATGCCAGATATGCGCCGCCGACCGCCTTGTGGATGATGACGACCATGAGCGCCGACCATGGGCCGAGGAAGAACACCATCGCGCCGAGATAGATCACCGCGTGCGCTATCAGAAGGCCGAACTCCAGGCGCCGATAACGAGAGTCCTCTTTGATGAGATAGGTGGCGCCGACAACATGCATGCTCCACGCCAGGAAAGTCGTCAGCGGAAAGAAGAAGTACACCTGGTACATGGCCAGGAGCCGGCCGGCGCCACGTCGCGCCATCGCCTGGTCGTTCGTGTAGACGATGGCTCCGACGTCGATGTCGGGGTCGAGGTCGACGTCGTTAGGGTTGCCGTGATGGCGGTTGTGCTTTTGCACCCACCAGCCATAGCTCATGCCCAGAAGCGCGTCGGCTGTGACCAGGCCTACGAGAGCGTTCTTCCAGTTCGAAGCGAACATCTGGCGGTGGCCTGAATCGTGGAGCTGGAATCCAAGCTGGCCCGAGATGAGCCCGAGGAAGACCGCGGTCAAGGCCTGGGCCCAGACCTGCTTGACGAGAAACAGGATGGCGAGGCAGCCGAAAAACAGCGCGAGGTTGGTCGTGATGCTGAACACGTAGAACAGCGGGCGCTTGTCCATCAGCCCGGCGTCGTTGATACGACGCTTCAGAACCGCGTAATCGCGCTGGACGTTATCCGCTGTCTCACCAACGGGGCGTGAGACCTCTGCTATCAAGTCAACCACCCTACCAGTTACCTGTAAGGCAGCGTGCGTTCACGGGCGTAACAGGTTCCATAACACATCCCGTTGTCAAGCTGGAACGAGAGAATCGGCCACACTGTTGGCCAGAAATGAGGGAAATCGCACAGTGGTGCCGAGAGCGGGAGTCGAACCCGCACGTCCTTGCGGACATCGGTTTTTGAGACCGACGCGTCTGCCAGTTCCGCCACCTCGGCGCGGCCGTAACGGGGCTCGACAATACCATTGGCCAGTGCGAACCGCCGCGGTTTTGGGCCTGTGCGTGCTTTTGAGCGCGTGCAGCTTGACCGGCGCGCTGCCCTCAACCACCCCCGTGGCAGGCACCGCAGGCACACCTCCCCAGAGGGCATCGGCGCCACGGATCACGCCGCCGCCTGTGAGCCCGCCGCTGCCGCCCGCGAACGTGGCGGCGTTCAAATGCGCCGACGCAAGCGGCGGGAGCACCGGCAGCGCCAACCTCACTGGGGTCAGGGTCGCCGAGCAGAGCGGGTTCGATCGCCTGGTCCTCCAGTTCGACACCCGCGTGCCGAGCTACACCGTCAAACGCCAGGCTAAGCCGATCTTCAAAGGCGGCGCGAGCGGCCGGGCAATCACCTTGAGCGGCGCTTCCGGAGTGCTGATTCAGGTCCATTCCGCATCGGCATCCGGCACTTACAGCGGGCCGACCGACATCACTCATTCGGATTACCAGGTACTGGTCGAGGCCAAGGTGGTCGAGGACTTCGAGGGTTACCTGGCGTGGGGCGTCGGTCTGACCAAACCCACTTGCATGCGCGCCTTCACCCTCTCCGATCCGGCGCGCCTTGTGATCGACTTCAAGACCCCGTAGCGATAATCTTCCCTGCGCATGGCAGTCCAACCACCCACAGGGCCTGTCAGCACACAGCTTCCGCCGCCCCTCACGACACCTCTACCTCCGCCGGCGAAACCCCAAAGGTCGTGCCTTGGTTGCGGCTGCGGAGGCTGCCTTCTCGCGATCGTGCTCGTCGTTCTCCTGGTCGTCGGCGGCGGTTACTACTTCTTCATCGTCCAGGCACAGGCCGCCGTGCCTGCCCCGGCGGCACTTCAGGTGATCTCGACGCCTGTTGACGTCGACACCGGCAACGGGGCCAACTTCCACACCGCCAGGCCCGGGCAGGAGCTCACCGCCGGCAACTCAGTGCGCACTGGCAACCAGGGGCACGCTGCGATTCAATTCCCTGACGGTTCCTTCGTTCGGATGTCGCCGAGCACGCGGGTAACGGTGACCGCTGCCCAGCTCTCGCACGACGGCAACCTCCAGTCGGTAAGCCTGTCGCAGCGGGCCGGCCGCACCTTCACGAATGTGCAACACCTTGTGGCCGGGGCAAGCTTCCAGGTCGGCGGCCACTCGGTCAGCGCATCGGTGCGCGGGACCCAGTTCGAAGTATTGGTGCGCGCCGACAACACCAACCTCATCAAGGTCTTCGACGGGACAGTGCAGGTCAAAGGCACGGCGAACGCCACCCTCACCGCAGGCCAGCAGATCGACGCCGACGCCAACGGCAGACTATCGGGCCAGGGTCTGATAAAGCCCGAGGCAGCTGACCCTTACTTCCTCGAAGCGCAGTGCGCCCGCACCGTCTCTGCAGGGACCAACCCCGGAACGGTGCAAACGTCGACGGGCGAGGGGCTCGCCACCGGTCAAACGGCCGAGGCCGACTACAGCTCGCCGGGGGGAACACTCAGCATCGCCCTCTGCTACCCGGGAAGCTTGATGACGGTGACGATCATCGACCCGAATGGAGTGTCTCATTCATCGAGGCAGACTTCGCGGCCCGTGCAGGTAAGCCTCAGCGGCCCGCCGGGGCGATATCGGGCGACCGTGAGAGCCGAAGATGTGCCGGTTGGCGAGCCGTGGGCGATTTCATTTGCCACCAACAGCTCGTGCAGCTCCGAGCCCGTGGATACCGGCGGCTTCGTCCGGCAGACGCTCAGCAACGATCAACTCTCGCAGGCGCTGGCCAGCTCCGGGGTCACGCTCCAGGTCCAGGGCACTTCGCCCGCATCGGCACGCGTGTCCTACTACTCCGACCTCGGCGGTGTGCCCATTGCCTGGACCGTGATCTTCTATGCGGCGACCCCGAACCTGGGCGTGGTGCTGACCCAGGTCACTGTGCGAGGAATCAACCTGACCACACAGGTGGCTTCAAAGCTCAGCTCGGTGATCGGCCAGTCGCTGAGCGTTCCCACCGACTTCACGGTCGACCGCGTGTACTCGTGTAGGGGATCTGGCGGCGGCGTGATGGTGATCGAAGGCCATAGGGCCTAGGGGCCCGGCGGCGGTGCTTTTCGGGGTCTCGAAGCTAAGTAGACCAATTAGGCGATCCCTTTAGGTATCGTTCCCGCCATGTCGATAACCTCGTCCAAGGCGCAGCCGAAGCGTCGTGGCGGTTACCGCCTGATCATCGTTCTCCTTGTCGTGCTGCTGCTGGCGGGGGCGGCATTCTTCTGGCTCAACAGCGCAGCGCAGGCTGCAGTCAACGCCGCCGGCACTCTAACCGTCTACCAGCCGGCCGTCTCCGTGGCGCACCCCGGGGGATCGTTCTTTTCCGGCACGTCGGGGGCCATCATCGAGCCGGGGGACATTGTCAAGACTGACGCCAAGGGCCGTGCCGCGATTCAGCTGCCAGACGGCACCGTCACGCGTCTGGCCGGCGACACACAGATCACCCTCACTTCGGCGCACTTTGCCAAGAGCGGGAATCTTCACGACGTCTCGATCCTTCAGAAAGCAGGCCGGACCTTCACCAACGTCCAGCACCTGATCGGTGGCGCATCTTTCAAGGTCGCGGGCCAATCCGCCGTCGCTTCGGTGCGCGGCACCAAGTTCGAGGTTGTCATGAATGCGGACGGCACGATGGTGGTCAAGCTTTTCGAGGGCCTGCTCCACCTCGAGGGCAAGAACTCGGTCGACCTCGTCGCGCCGCAGCAGTCAACGGTTGACGCGCTGGGCAACGTTGGACCTCCAGGCCCCATCCTGCCCGATCCCAACGATCCATTCGATGCTCAGAGGGCAGCTTCCGACCAGACGAACCAGGGCACGACTCCCGGCACCGAGCAGGACTTCATCGGCGCGCCGATTCACAACGGCGAGCAGCAGTCGTACACGTACAGCTTCGCCGGCAACGGCATCGTCAAAGCAGCACTCGGTTATACGGGCAGCCTCATGGCGCTGCGGGTCAAGGCGCCGGATGGCAACGTGTACTCGAAGCAGGGACCTCCACCGGTCGTCGTGCTCGTCCCCGCGGCACCGGCCGGCATCTACACGATCATCGTCGCCGGCATCAGCGGTTTGGGCGCGGCAGGCGAGGAACCATTTGTGAGCGTGGCCTCACTCGAGCCGTGTGCAACTGCAACTGTCGCCCAGAACGGAGCGGTGCGCCACGGCTACACCCCGCAGGATCTCGCCGCAGCGATCAGCGTGCCGGGCCTGTCGAATCTCAACCTGAGCTTTGCGGGCGACTCCGTGGCCGGCGGCATTATCACCGGCACCGGCACATATAACGGTGTGAGCTGGAGCGGCACCGTCGTCCTCTTCTGGCATGGCGGAGTGCTCGAAATCTTTCCGGTTGGGGCGGCTGTCTTCAACATCAGCGTCCCCGCGACCCAGATCGTCCAGCAGATCGGTGCTGCGATCGCGCAGGACCCGACCAACATCAACCCTGGCTACAAGGTCGACCGCCTGTTCACCTGTAAAGGCGTCCTGATGATCGACGGCCGGATCGGCGCCTAGCGGCGCCTCATGAGAGGGAACCCCCGGTGGTTCCCCTCATCGCCAGGCGCTTTGCGCGTGGCTGCTCTCCCTCCGGTATAAGGAAGGGCTTTGTTTTAGACGGGTTGACTCCCCGCCAAGCCTGGTGTCATTAGTGACAAAGTCATGGCCGGGGGGGACCCCGGCCAACCCAACCACGTCAGTGACGAGGGGCCTTAATCAGGTCGAGCGGCGTCGGCGCGGTAATCGTTGCTTCGCCCGCGCCAGCAAGCCGGCAGGGCCCGGGTCGTTGCCCTTTCCGGTGAGCGCACGCTCGAGCCGGTCAAGCAGCTCACCGGCAGACGCCGGCCGGCGGTCCGGCTCGCGGTCCATCGCCTGCTGAAGGACGGCGGCAAATGGCGCCGGCAGCTCGGGCGTGGACTCGCGCACGCTGGGGGGCGGCTCGTAAAGGCGGCGGCTGAGCGTCTCTATCCAGCTCTTCGACGAGAACGGCCGGCGGCCGGTGACCGCCTCGAAGATGATCGCGGCGAGCGAATAGACATCCGCCCGGCCGTCCACCTCGCGTCCGACGAGGCGCTCGGGCGCAACGTAGTCGGGGGCCACGGGGCCACCCGTTCCGGGGACCGTGTTGAACGAGGCGACCATGCCCAGGCCGAAACCCGTCAACAGCGTGCGCCCGTCATCCGCGAGAAGAATGTTCGCGGGCTTCACATCGCGATGAACGGTTGCCCGCTTGTGCGCATAATCGAGTGCGCTCGCGATCGGCCGCAGCAATTCGATGACGCCCAATGGCTCATATCGGACGCCGTCGCCGAACACTGCGTCGAGCGTGCGCCCGTTGATCATCTCGGTCACGAGGTAGGGGCAATCGCCGTCATATGCGAGCTCATAGAGGCGTGGGATGGCCTGGTGCTCGAGGGCAACGTACGAGCGGAGCTCGAGCATGAACCGGCGCGAGAAGCTCACATCGCGAGCAACGCTTGCATCGATCGTGCGCACCGCCACCCTTCTGTGCAGGCGCGGATGCTCCGCCTCGTAGACAACGCCGAGGCTGTCGGTCTCGATCTCGCGCAGGACGCGGTATCCGCCTACGTGTTGACCGTTGCCATTGCTGCTCATGTCAACCCGCTCGCCATGAAAAGTGAACTCTATGCCACCTCGCTGGGTATAAGTCTGGTGTCGGCGAGAGGATTCGAACCTCCACGCCCTTTCGGACACCAGCTCCTAAGGCTGGCGCGTCTGCCATTCCGCCACGCCGACAACTCTGGAATTATTACCCTCATCCCTTCGAGGAGTCCTTGCAATCCCACCCGGCGGCGCTAACGCGCGACTCCCCTCCCGCGCCGAAGGCGCGGGGACCCCAGTGGACGGGGGAGGAGTACGATCCGCCTCTGAGCCGGACCTAGTCCAGGTGGCCTAAAGTTCAAGGTTCATGGCGAGCGGGTTGACATGAGCAGCAATGGCAACGGTCAACACGTAGGCGGATACCGCGTCCTGCGCGAGATCGAGACCGACAGCCTCGGCGTTGTCTACGAGGCGGAGCATCCGCGCC
>JBGQGI010000073.1:0-7296 GCA_041497375.1 Candidatus Dormibacteraceae bacterium
GCCGCATCGGCGCTGAGCGTGGAGTCAAAAGGACTGGAGCTTGATGTGGTCTATTTGGCTTCTGGGGAAACGATCCCGCTCGAGCGACCTGACGCCCTCGTGGCTGAGGCGAAGAAGCAAGGCGCTGAGGTCGCGGAGGGAGTGAGGGCGGGTCGCTTCGAAGCGAAGCCCGATCGCCGCCGCTGCCGGCTCTGCCCCTACAGGCTCGCCTGCGCAGACGCCCTGTAGCGAGCCGCCAGCAGCAGGCATTCGCGCGCGATGTCCGACGAGGCGTACGGATGCGCCAGCTCGGCGGCTTTCCGCGACATCTCACGCCACGTCGGGCCGCCCTCTGCCAGGACGCGTATCTCCTCCAGGAGCTCGTCGTCCTTCGGAGAGAACTTGCCAACGCCCGACTCGACGACGAAATCGACGTTGGGAGACTCCTGTCCGGGCAGGAACCCGGTGATCACAAGCGGAAGGCCGGTCGCCAGGGCCTCGGCGATCGCGCCAGGACCCGCCTTGGTGACGATGACATCGCAGGCACGCATGAGTTCCGGCATGTAGTCGACAAAGCCCAGAACCAGGGTCGGCGTGGCAAAACCAAGACCGGCGAGCCTGCGCCGTAGCTTTTCGTTTCGCCCGCAAACCACCACGACCTGCCACTTATGAGGCTCTTCAGTCAAGGCCGCCACCTGTTTCGACAACCCGCCTGCCCCGGCGGCACCCCCGATCACGAGGACTGTGAAACGAGTCTCATCGAGGCCGAAGCGGCGGCGAAGGGCTTCCTTCTCCCCCGGGGCCGGCGGTCGAAACCGAAGGTCTACCGGCAGGCCCAGGAGCTTGACGCGGTCAGGTGGGACCCGGCGCCGGATCGCCACCTTGCGAGCGAGCTCCGTCGGAGCGATGACCAGGTCGGCGCGGCTGAACGTCCAGCCGCGGTGGAAGTCAACGAGGTCAGTGATGACCGTCATGAGCGCGCGCTGGCGCCCGCTCTTCTGGATCGCCTGGTAGGTCATATGGTTGAGGAGCGGGTGCACCGACAGCACCACGTCGGGGTCGTGCTCTTTGATGAGCTCGACCGTCGCCTTGCGCACGCCGGGGCCGAAGACCGCGCGAATCGCCGCGAAAGTCGCCTTCGTGTTGCTCGTGTGATAGACGGCGCCCCAGGCGACTTTCGAGCGCAGGATCATCGGGCCGTAAAGAGACGCCAGACGTCGCACGACCAGGGGCCCCTGCGCCATCAACGGGTCCGCCACCGTGACCTGGCAGGTCGGATCCAGCAGCTTGAGCGCATCGGTGAGGGCGCGGGCCGCAGCGCGATGGCCGCCGCCCGTATCGCTGAAGAGGATCAAGACCCTGGGCGCGCCGCCGGCCGGCGTCGGAACTGGGGGCGGTGCCTGGGGAGGACCGGCTTCCGCCGGCTGGGCGCTTACTTGCGGCGCGCTGCTGCCCGGCGCGCGATCCATCGCATGTTGTACTGGGACAGCAAGAGCGTGATGAAGAGCATCGCCACAATCCCGATGCCGACCCAGAGGATCGTGCGCTTGGCGAGCTCGTTAGCAGAGAGCGGTGGCGAGCCGGTCAGGTTCTGCTGAATGATGTAGGCGGCCAGGTCCTTCACATCCTGGTCGGTCAGCGCAGAGTTGCCACCCTTTGCGGGCATATCGGTCTGTCGGGGGTCGCCGGCCTGGTGAATGCGCCCGTTGGCGATGATGCCAATCAGGAAAGTCGGATCGAGAGGATTCGCCACTCCTGGAAGCTTCTCGATCGGATTCAGAGCCGGACCGATGCCACCGGTCAAGCTGGCTCCGTGGCAGCTGGTGCAGTTCGCCCCGAAAAGAGCCGCGCCCTTGGTGGGATCACCGGGAAGCGGCGCAGCGCTCGCCGAAGGCGAGGGGGAACTGTCCGCCAGCGTGCTCATCGCCGTGAGGGCGACCAGGGCGGGAACCGCCAAAGCCACCAGCGCCGACACCGTGAATCCCTTGTGAAGCCGCATGGCGCGCCAAATCATAGCCTGCCCATATTTTGGCGCTCAAACGGGAATAGGAGGGATGCGCGTAGGTTTTAGTGCTGATATGGCATCATGCTCTCCGGTCTCCCGTTCGGCTTTCTGCTGCGTATCGAGGCGCTGGCTAGACGCGAGATCGGCATACCGTGGCTGAGGCGACTCCTCTGATCTCCAACCTCGCCGCCGGAAGGCGGATCGGGGTTATCTCCATGCACACCTCTCCAACGGCCTCTCTGGGCCAGAACGGCAACGGCGGACTCAACGTTTACGTTCGCGAGGTCGCCAACGCGTTCAGCGATCGGGGCATCGCCACCGACATCTTCACCCGCAGGCAGTCTCCTGACGACCCGGCGATCGAGTCGCTCGCACCGCTCTCGCGCGTCATTTATCTGCCGGCCGGGCGCAGCCTCGACAAGTACTCCCTCTACGGCGAGGTCCCGGCTTTTGCGGCAGGAATCAGGTCCTTTGTCGAGCGCGAGAATCTGAGTTACGACATGCTCTACTCCCATTACTGGCTGTCAGGCGAGGTCGCGTGCCTTCTGCGACCGGAGATGGGCCTGGCCTGGGCGCACACTGCACACACCCTTGGGCTGGTGAAGAATCGAACGCTTGCGAGCGGCGCCAGGCCCGAGCCGGCGCTGCGGATTCGAGTCGAAGGCGAGATCGCGCAGCAGGCGGACCTGCTGATCGGGTCGACCGCCGATGAGGCCGATGACCTGGTCAGGCTCTACGGAGCCGACCCGGATCGCGTCCATGTGGTGGCGCCCGGCATCGACCTGGCCACGTTCCAGCCCCTCGACCGCGCCGACGCCCGCCGCAAGATCGGCTACGGCCCGGGCAGGGTGCTCCTGTTCGTCGGACGGCTCGAGCGCCTGAAGGGCGTGGACGTCGTGATCAGGGCGCTCGCGCTGCTTCGAGACCGCGCTCATGACGACCTCCGATTGATAGTGCTCGGGGAGGATGTTCGCGACGGCCAAGAGAGTGAGAAAGAGCGCCTGAAGCTGGTTGCCTCTGCGGCAGGCGTGCGCGATCGGGTCGATTTCCTGGGTTCCGTCGCCCACCACGAGCTGCCGTACTTCTACGCGGCGGCCGACGTTTGCGTGATGCCTTCATACAGCGAGTCGTTCGGACTCGTCGCGCTCGAAGCGCAGGCATGCGGCCGCCCCGTAGTGGCTTCAGGCGTTTCGGGCCTGCGCTCGGTTGTGCGAGATGAGGTGAGCGGCTACTTGATCGACGATCACGATCCCGCGATCTACGCAGAGCGCATCGGCCGCCTTCTCGCCGATCCGGAGCTGGCTCAGCAGATGGGTCGCCGAGGTCGCCTGCTAGCGCAGCGATTCTCGTGGACGCGCACCGCGGACCGGCTCGGGAACCTGCTCGAAGGCGCGATCGAGAGCACTCAGGCGCGCGTCCAGGCCGGCGTGCGGCACGAGTAGGGGAACGAACCAGAGTCGAAAGTCGTGAGTGGTGTCGGCCTCGTGCCGTCGGCATTCATCAACCAGACCTGGCTTCCGTTCAGAAATGCGATCTGATGACCATCCGGTGACGGGACCGGGTTCGCCAAGTCGATGTTCGGATCGGCGGGCAGTCCAAGCGCCGATGTGAGCGCGGTCGGCGGAGCGATGGCGCTGACCACGAACGCTTTTCGCAAGGTACCGGTGGTCGTTTGCACCGCAGCCGCAAAAACCAGATGGACCGAATCTGGCAGCCACGCCGGTGCGCCGATCTCGCCGGCACTGGCGACGGTGTTCGTTGCCGCCGCACCAGTGAGATTTCGAACCTTGAGAGTGGTCACGCCGATGTCGTGGCGCAGGTAGGCGATCCGGTTGCCGGCCGGGGCCCACGTGACATCGCTGATCTGGCCGTTTTCGAGCGCGAGCTCATAACGCGCCTGAAGGCCGACGTCGTACCCCCAGATGACGCTCGACTGCGGGCCGACCTCGACAAAGGCGAGCCTTGAGCCATCGGAGGAAACAGTTGCCTGCGTAACTGCCCCAGAGATCACTGTATCGACACCGATGGATGAAATGCGGTGCAGCGCGCCACCGTCATCGATGAACACGTAGCCCATCCCGGCACCGAGGGCAGCCGCCCACGCCGCTTTGAAACCGAGCGGCTTCGAGTCTTGGCCTGGAGTCAACACCGACCAGGTCCCGCCGTCGCTCTGAAGCAGCAGCGCGTCCCCCCCTGGAGACCAGCTAAACGAACGCACAGGGCTTCCGTCGTAGAGCTTGCGTGGAAAGCCCGACTCATTGACCATCCACAGAGCTCCTGACGTTCCGTCCACATTCGCCGTCGCAAATGCGATCCAGTTGTGCAGCGGGCGAATCGGTCCTGTGGTGAAAGCGATGCTCTTGTCTGCAGAAAGGCGGTTGCCATCCGCGTCGAGGGCCGTGCTGGTCATGGTGATCGTGTACGCGGTCGAGGGCGCGAGAAGAGTCGAGGGCGCGATGATGGCCCGCCGACCGTCAGTCGAATTGAGGCGGACGCTGAAGGGGACCGGTGGAGAGATGTTGATAGCTCGCTGCAGGCTCGGACCGTTCATGTCGCGGCTGAAGTCGACACTGAGGTATGCGGCGGGGTCGACGCCACTCTCGCCATTGGCCGGTGCTGAGCCGGCGAACGCCGGCGGTCCCTCGGTGACGAACGACCAGTGGTGTCGAAGCACTGCGGTGTTGCCTGCGGGGTCCTTGTAGCCCGCCTCCAGCACCACCTCATACGTCGAGCTCGGCGCGAGGGTTGGGTGCTGATACGCAAGCTGTCGGGGGCTGAGCCAGACCACGTTCCCGCTGGTCGCCGGCTGCAGGTGCAGCCGCGACTCGATTGACTGCCGGTCGACGTCGTGGTCGAAAGTGATTCGAATCGGCTCCGCCGTCGAAACGTCGATAGCGCCTCGCGCGGGCGAGTAATCGACTATCTGGGGCGGATTTCCGCCGCAGGCGCTGATTGACCCCAGTAGTAGGAGCGCGACCCCGAGGCGGGCTAGAGGTGCGACTTGAGGCGAGCCCTCATCTCGTGCGCCAGCTGCTCTAGGCGTGACGAGTCAACGAACAGCAGCGAGATGCTGGGGATCTGGTCGATGGCGCCCTCGATGCCCGCCTCCGAAGGATCGGCCGCACCGAGGATGTCCTTCACCTTGCGAGCGCGGTTGCCGAGCGCATCTTCGGCCATCGCCTGCAGCTCAGACACGATCGGCGACCAGTCGCGCTGCGGGCCGCTCGCTGGCGGCGCGGTTGGAGCGACCTGCATCGCCGGCATCGACGGTGGGGTTGGATGAGTGGTCGCCGGCGGCGAGTAGGTCGGATAGACCGCCGTTGGCGGCGGTGTCGAAGCCTCGATGACAGGCATTGGGCTGGTGATGGGCTCGACCACCGGCGGTGGCGGGGCTGTAGCGGCCACCGCTTGCGGGGTGGGGCGGGGGCCACGCTGCGAGGCCACCACCTCGTCGACGTCGAGCGGCGGGTGCTTGGTGGCGTCAGCCGACTTGACCTCGATCATTGCGCTCGGGTCGTCGCACAAAGCGAGCGCGCGGTCGGGCTTGTCAGAGATGTCCCGAGACTCGCTCGTGTAAGCGCCGGCGAGATTTCCATCCGAGAGGATGATCACGCCCGTGCCTCCGGTGGAACGAATCATCACGCTGCCGCTCAGCTTGCGGTCGCTGAGGAACTTGAGCAGCGCTTTCATGTCCACCCACGCGGCGTAAAGCTCGGTATACATCGGCTTCGAAACAGTGAGCTCGTACAGACCGTCGACCAGCTCCGGCGACAGGCCGACCACGTCCAGCACGCCATGCCCAGTGGTGACGTCCTCGTTGAACTGGTGCAGCGCCGTCTTGCCCAGCATCAAGCCTCCGGGTTCGGCCGCACCGTCGTAGATGCACTCCAGGGCCGACCCCTCGCGGAAGAGGATCAGCCCGGTGGCGTCTTCGGTGAGCAGGCGCACGTAGCCCGTGTACCCCTCCTTCTCGAGCGTGGTGATCAGGCGAGGGAAGTCGACGAACGACGTTTTCAGCGAGTCGTATATGACCTGCCCCGCGGGCACGGGAATCGGCTCGCGCCCATGCTTGGGTTGCGGTCGGTGCTTCACGCCGCGTCTCGGCTGGGGTGCTTCCACCTTTCTCTCCGGTTCAGAATGATCTTGGCGCTCCCCTCGCGCCTCGGCCTTGTCGACCTTGGGGGGTTCGGGCGCGCCGTGCCTCGGCGCCGACTCCGCGGCTTCGACCAGCTCGGGGATGCCGGCCTTGACAGTCTCATCGGCGGGTAGCTTAGCCTTCGCGTCGAAGTCAAACTCGCCTTTGCTCCAGGTTAGGGCACTGACGACGGCGTCGTCGCCCGCCAAACCGTCCCCGTGGGCGTGGAAGAGGTGGCCAAAGAGGAAGTAAAGGGCGGTCGACTCGCCGTTGCCGTTCCTGAGCGTGAGCGTACCGGTGGACCGCTCACCCTGAGCGGCTTCCAGCAACGAGCGAAGGGGCGTTTCGGCCAATGAGCCGTGTGACTGCAAAAGCATCTCCTGAGATCGGCCCAGCCCGATCGTGGGATTGAGAGAAAGTTAGTATAGATATCGGTATCAAATCCGCGCGCTCAGAGCAGCCCGAGGCCGGCGGAGCCGTTCCGCAAGCGCGCGAAGCATCTCCAGCGCGCTTGTTGCTCGTGCGCCACGGCCAGTCGACCTGGAACCACGAGCGCCGCATCCAGGGGCAGCTGGACCCTCCCCTGTCGGATGAGGGGAAGCGCCAGGCGACTCAGCTGGGGCGCCGCCTGGCAGGCCGCCGGTTCACCGGCTTTTACACGAGCGATCTGAAGCGCGCGGCCGAGACGGCGCAGCTGGTCGGCGATTCGCTCGATATCGACCCGACGCCGATGGCCGAGCTTCGCGAGATCTATCTGGGCCAGTGGGAAGGCCTCCGCACCGAGGACCTGGCCGCCCGTTTCCCCGAAGCATGGGCGAGCTGGGCCGAGGAGCCGGATTGGGACCTGGTCCCTGGCGGCGAGGGCTCCGCCGCGTTCGAAGCGCGTGTCGGCGCCACGCTCGATGCGCTCTTCAAGCGGCACGCGCAAGGTGACGTGCTGGTGGTCACGCACGGCGGGGTGATACAGATCGCGCTCCATCACGTGGTCGGCCGTCCAGGTCGGGGCATCTTTCCGTTCAGGATTCAGAACGCGTCGGTGTCGGTGCTCGAAAGGCGCAATGGCCGGGTGGTCGTCAGCGGGGTCAACGACATAGGACATCTCGAGGAGGGATCCGTGGCAATCCCGGAGATCGGATGACCGCCGGCGCTGCGGATTGGGATCGCGACCTGGAAAAGC
>JBGQGI010000074.1:0-7251 GCA_041497375.1 Candidatus Dormibacteraceae bacterium
CAGAGCATGCCGCAGACGGCTGGCGCCGGCGCCCGCTCTTCGACGCGTACACCTACGGTCGACCAGCTCGGCATGGACCTGACGCAGGCGGCGCGTGCGGGTAAGCTCGACCCTGTCATCGGACGGTCGAAGGAGATCGAGCGCGTCATCCAGATCCTCTCTCGGCGGGGGAAGAACAACCCGGTGCTGATCGGCGAGCCCGGCGTTGGCAAGACGGCGATCGCCGAGGGGCTGGCGCACCGCATCGTCGCCGGCGACGTGCCGGAGACGCTCACAGGCAAGCGCCTGGTCACGCTCGACATCGGTGGGCTCGTTGCCGGCACGAAGTACCGCGGCGAGTTCGAGGAGCGCTTGAAGAAGATCCTCGACGAGATCCGATCCAGCCGCGAGGTCGTGCTGTTCATCGACGAGTTGCACACGCTGGTCGGCGCCGGCGCGGCGGAGGGCGCGATCGACGCCGCCAACATCCTCAAGCCGGCGCTGGCACGAGGTGAGATCCAGTGCATCGGGGCGACGACGCTCAACGAGTACCGTAAGTACATCGAGAAGGACGCCGCGCTCGAGCGCCGCTTCCAGCCGGTGTTCGTCGACCAGCCGAGCCTGGCCGAGACCATCGACATCCTCAACGGCGTGAAGTCGCTTTACGAGAAACATCACAGGGTCACCATCACCGACTCGGCGGTTCACGCCGCCGCGGTTTTGAGCGACCGCTACGTCAGCGACCGCGCGCTTCCCGACAAGGCGATCGACCTCATCGACGAAGCCTCAGCTCGCGTTCGCATGAAGCTCACGACCACGCCTGATGACCTGAAAGAGCTGCAGAAGGAGATCAAGAAGTACCGGACGGACCAGGACGAGTCGGTCAACAAGCAGGACTTTGAGGCCGCGGCCAGTGTGCGCGACAAGGTCAAGAAGCTGCAGGACAAGCTCGCGGCCAAGGAAGCGGCGTGGCGCGACAAGCTGGGAGAGACCGTCCCGGACGTCAACGAGGAGCACATCGCTCAGATCGTCGCTGCGTGGACCGGCGTCCCGGTTGCTCGCCTCGTCGAGGAAGAGACATCGCGCCTCTTGCGCATGGAAGAAGAGATTCACAAGCGGATGGTCGGTCAGGACGAGGCCATAAAGACCGTGTCGCAGGCCGTGCGGCGCGCGCGCGCCGGCCTGAAGGACCCTCGCCGTCCGATCGGGTCGTTCATCTTCCTGGGCCCGACGGGAATCGGAAAGACTGAGCTGGCGCGAGCGCTTGCCGAGTACCTGTTCGACTCGGAGGACGCGCTGATCAAGCTCGACATGTCCGAGTTCATGGAGCGTCACACCACCGCTCGTCTGGTCGGCTCGCCTCCGGGCTACGTCGGCTATGACGAGGGCGGCCAGCTCACCGAGGCGGTGAGGCGCAGGCCTTATGCGGTGATCCTGTTCGATGAGATCGAGAAGGCGCATCCCGAGGTGTTCAACATGCTGTTGCAGATCCTCGAGGATGGGCGGCTCAGCGACGCCAAGGGCAAGGTGGTCAACTTCGCGAACACCGTGATCATCATGACCTCCAACCTGGGCATTCGCGATGTGAACCAGGCGGGTACGTCGCTCGGTTTCCAGCCTGCAGTTGTCGACGAGGCCGGCGAGGTCGAGCGCCGCCACAAGAACACGAAAGAGAAGATCGATGAGGAGCTGAAGCGGATGTTCCGCCCAGAGTTCCTGAACCGTGTCGATGCCGTGGTCGTCTTCAAGAGCCTGACCACTGCGCAGATCCGGGAAATCGTCGACCTCCAGTTGAACAAGCTGAGCAAGCACCTGGTCGAGCAGCAGATCATCATCGAGGTAACTGATGCGGCCAAGGACCTCCTTGCCAAGGAGGGCTACGACCGCGTCTATGGGGCTCGACCCTTGCGGCGCGTCATCACGAGCAGGATCGAGGACCAGCTGTCCGAGCACCTGCTACGTGGAAAGATCGCGCGTGGCGATACGGTGCAGATCGATGTCGATGGCGAGGACTCGCTGAAGTTCACGCCGGTGAAGCACCGACACAAGGAGCCTGCCGCGTCTGCCGCCAAGCCTTAGTTCGGAGGTCTTCGGCGAGCTTCCTTAACAACCAGGGTTGTTGATCTCCCACGCCCTGCCCACGATCGCCGCAGGAGCGCTGGCGATGGGGGAGGGATCGCCGCGGTGGAGGTGGGGAGGGCCCGAGCTGGGCTGACGGGTGCGGCTGACTTCCTTCATGAGTTCAGCGTTCGAGGTCAGCGGTCCACCTGGCCGGAGTGGTCTCCGTCTTGACCGGTTGGTCCACCACCTGAACCTCAAACGACTATGAGCCATGAGCGACGAAACTCGCCCGGCGGCGCGACAATGGCTCGCACATTGAGCGCGCCAGCCCCGCTTCGCCTGCGTCCCCTCGAGATCGGTGACCTGCTGGATGAAACATTCCGGATGTACAGGCGCCACTTCTTCCTGTTCGCCGGCATCTCGGTCATCCTGTCAATTCCGCTCGCAGCGAGCGCAGGCTTCAGCTTCTTCGCCCTGTTCAACAACTTGGCCCAGCAAGCTGCCTCAAATCAGACCCCGGATATGGGTCCGACCCTGGCTTCGCTGGCGGTCGTCGTTGTGCTCGCCGTCGCGCTGTACCCGTTGCTGTACGGCTCGATCACGTACGCGGCTTGCGAATCCGCGCTCGGCCGCCCTGTCACCTTCTGGGGTGCGCTGCGGGCTGCGTTGCGCCGCTACCTTCACATCGTCGGCTACTTCTTGCTGATCGTCCCAATGGTTGTGCTGTTCTGCCTGTTTCCGTTGTGGATCTGGATCGGCGTGAGGTGGATCGTGTGGATGCCCGCGATGTTCGTGGAGAACATCGGACTGGGCGCCGCCCTGGGTCGGAGCTGGCGGCTGATCGAGGGTCGCTGGTGGCGCACTTTCTTGATTCTTTTCCTCATGTACATCCTCATCCAGGTGGTGGCCACGGCGCTGCAAGCATTTCTCTACCTGGGCCAGATTCTCCTGCAGGCAGTCGTTTCCTCATATGTGGGCCTTGCGATATCGGAAGCGACAGGTATTCTCGTCAGCTCGCTTGTCAGCCCGATCCTCCAGATCGCCACCGTGCTCATCTACTTCGATGTGCGCGTGCGGCGAGAAGGCCTCGATCTCTTTCAGCTCGCCCAGCGCGTGGGTGCCCCGCCCCCGGTGGCGTGAGGGCCCTCATCACGCACACCGTCGCGCGGGTCCTCGCCATGGCATCGCTGGCGCTCGCCCTCGCCCTTGTCTCTCCGGCACAGGCTGCTGCTGACAGCGCGAGCCCCGCCGCCTTCAAGCAGGCTGTGCAGGACACCCTGACCTTGGTGCATGCCGCCCTACCGAACGACACAAGCACCGCCCAGCGAGCAGTGACCGTTCTGGAGGCCGGCACAGGGCTTACCCAGCGCGAGATCATCTCCGACCTCGAAGCCAGCCCGCCGGACTTCGCCGATGCAAGCGAACGCTTGCAGGCATTGCTCAAGGCTCTTGACCACCCCGCGGACACCTCAGATCCGGCGCAAGCCCAACAGCGGCTCCGCGACGTGATGGCCATGCACCGGTACGACGCGCTGCACCAACCGCAAACCTGGCTCGATCGCCTGCGCCAGTGGTTCAGCGACAGGATCAACGACCTCTTGAAGATTTTTCGCCGCGAATCAGGTTCGCTGCCGCTGCCCAGCTGGGTCTACTACGTGTTTGGCACCATCGTCGTGGCGATCGTCGCGGTGTTGATATTCAGCTCGACCCGAGGTCGTCTCGCAGAGGGCTCAGGGGCAGGGAGTCCGAGTGGGCCGCGGCGGCCTACCGACTACTTCAACGAAGCGGACCGGCTCGCTGCGGCAGGCGATCGAATTGGAGCCATCCGCGCTTTGTGCGCGGGCGTGGCCGCGACCCTCGCCGGCGAGCAAACGTGGGAGGGAAGCCCCCTGACCGTGCGCGAGATTTTTCAGGACGCTCCCGACCCAGCGAGCCTGCGCCCGCTGTTGGTGCCGTTCGAAGCGGCGGTGTACGGCGGCCGCGACGTCGATCGCAGCACTTACGAGCGCGCTCTCCAGGTGGCAGCGCCTTTTCGGCAGCCGAAGGATCTGGCCGCATGAGGGGAGCGCGCGGGTGGGTGGTAGCAGCAGCCATCTCTCTGGCGATCGCGGGATTGGCATATTTGGCCCAGCCCCCGCAGGGTTCGCCGGAGCACAGCTCCAGGAGCGACGCCGCGGATGGGGCGTCGGCGGCGGTCCTGTTTGCTCAGGCTATGGGCCATCCCACGGTCGAGGTGGCCGGAGCCTTCACTCCGCCATCCGCGAACAGCCTCATGTTCGTGTTCACCCCCACCAGCCCGTTTACGGCGGACGAGGCCGATCGGACCGCTGCCTGGGTGCGCTCCGGCGGAGTCCTTGTCTACGCGTCCGAGCAGGGTGATCCGGAGCTGGACCGAGTATTTGATGTGAGTCGCATCAACGTGGTAGTCGACAGCGCCACGGCGATTGCAAACCCGGTTCTAGCGGGCGTCAACCAGGTTGCCGGTGGTGGCGGTGCCATCCCGCTTGATCCGGCCGGCAACCAGGTGCCGATCTTGCGTACCCCAGGAGGTTATGTGCTCGGCTACATAGGCACTCTCGACCTCGGGCGAATCATCGTCCTGGCGGATCCACTGGTGCTTTGCAACGGCTACCTGGAGAAGCAGGACAACGGGCGGTTGCTTGCCGATCTTCTTGGCACCGATCGCAGCACAGTGGCCTTCGACGAATATCACCACGGGCTCACGTTCAGCGACTTCTCGCCGCAAGCCTGGTTGCTGACGCCCTGGGGAGCCGGGATGATGTGGCTGCTCCTGGCGGTGTTTGTGGGCCTGCTCCTGCGCGGACGGGGTTTCGGGCCCCTGATCCCCCGGGCCGTCGAAGCCGCCCGCGCCGACACGGAATGGGCGGTGGCGGTGGGCGAGCTGCTGCGCAGGTCTGGCGCTCGCGCCGTCACGCTGGGCGTGCTTGCAACCGCCAGCGAGCGAGCGGTCGCAGCTCGCACCGGCTTACCGTTCAAACCACGTGAACGCTTTTGGAACGCACTGTGGATTCGCGCGCCGGAGCTCGCCGGCGCATTGGCCGAAGCTGAAACCGCGCTCCAGAGCTCAGCCACTGGCGATGCCGACCTGCTGAAAGCGGCACAGCGGCTGCACGACGTCGCCTATCCGATTTCCCCGGAGCGCAGCCGGCTCCGTTCCACCGCGTCCAAGGAGGTCAAATGACCGAAAACTCAAGCGCCGTCACCGCTCCCGATTTCTACGCTCGCCTTCGCGACCAGCTGATCAAGGCGGTGGTCGGCCAGGAGGATGCCATCCGCCTCTGTGCGATCGCATTGGTCGCCGAAGGCCACGTCTTATTGGAAGGCGTTCCCGGAACCGGCAAGACACTGCTGGCCAAGTCGCTGGCGCGGGCGTTGTCCCTGCAGTACAGCCGCGTGCAGTTCACGCCTGACCTGATGCCCGCGGACATTGTCGGCACGGCGGTGTACGACCTGGCGAATCGAACCTTTGCCTTGCGGCGCGGCCCGATCTTCACCAACGTCCTGCTTGCCGATGAGATCAACCGAGCGCCGGCCAAAGTCCAGTCGGCGCTGCTCGAGGCGATGGAGGAACGGGGAGTGACCCTCGAAGGCGAACAGCTTGCCCTGCCAGCCCCCTTTCTCGTACTGGCGACACAGAATCCTGTCGAGTACGAAGGCACGTATCCGCTGCCTGAAGCACAGCAGGACCGCTTCCTGTTCAAAATTCGGCTCGACTATCCGAACTCCCCGGACGAGATGGAGATCCTGCGGCGCTGGGAGTCAGGCATCGAGCTGCGGGATCCTTCCAAGGCCGGGGTCGAGCCGGTTCTCACCGGCCGCGACATCGATGCGTGCCGAGACCAGGTGGCCAAGGTCGTGATCGACGAAAAGATCCGCAAGTATGTGGTGGACCTCGCCTCGGCCACTCGAACCGCTCCCGAGATTGCGCTGGGCGCGAGCACGCGCGCGGAGGTTCTCCTCATGCTGGCCGCGCGAGCCATGGCGGCTTTCGATGGATCGGACTTCGTCACCCCCGACCATGTCAAAGCGCTGCTCGCGCCCGCCTTCCGCCACCGGCTCATCCTCCGGCCCGAGGCTGAGGTCGGAGGCCAGACGCCGGACAGCGTCCTGGAGGCGGTGGCGGCCAGGGTCGTCCCGCCTCGCTGACGCGATGATTCGCGGGCTCGCCCCTCAACCTCGCCTGCTATGGGCACTCGCGATCGGAGCCGGGCTCATCGCGCTTTCTGTCGTTTCTCCGGTGCTCCGCGTTGTCGCAGCCGTCTACCACGTCGGCCTTGTCCTGATCCTCGCGCGCGACCTTGCAATGCTGCCGGGCAGGTCCGGCTACCGCGTGCGTCGTCACGTGCCGGACCCGTTCTCGCTGGGCGAGCTCGAAGAGGTGAGGGTGGTGATTGAGAATCCGGCCGCGGCCGGTCTCGACGCACGAGTGGCAGACCACGCCCCCGCGGAGTTGAAGCCACTCCCGCGCGAGGTCGTAGGCCGATTCGACGATCACGGCCACCTGACCGTGAGCTATTTCACCTCTTCACCTCGACGTGGCGCATTCCGCTTTGGCGCGATCGACCTTCAGGTGGCAAGGGAGGATGGCTGGTGGCGCCGCCAGGTCCGGCTGCCTCAGCCGCATGAGGTGGCCGTCTTTCCCAACGTGGTCGCCATCAAGAGAGTGCAGCTCACCCTGCGCCGCGGGCTGCGCGCGATGGCGGGGCTGAGGCGGGCACGCCCGCCCGGCGCTTCGACCGCCTTTGCCGGGTTGCGGGACTACGTGCGCGGAGACGACGTTCGGCGTGTGAGCTGGACGGCCACGGCCAGGCGTGATCGTCCGGTCGTGGTTGAGGTCGAGGCCGAGCGCGGCCAGCAGGTGATGATCGCCCTTGATTGCGGCCGGCTGATGACGGCGCCGGCCGGCGACCTCGATAAGCTCGACCACGCAGTCAACGCCGCTCTCATGCTCGCGTGGGTGGCCCACGCGTATGGCGACCGCGTCGGCCTCATGACCTTCGACGATCGCGTCACCGGTTTCATCAAACCGGAACGTGGCAGCTCACAGATCAGACGGCTCACGGAGGCTCTTTATGCGATCAAGTCCGATTACGTGGAGCCCGATTTCGGCCACGCGTTCACACACCTCGCGCTGAGGCTTGGGCGCCGGTCGATGGTCGTCGTGCTGACGGATGTTCAGGATCCCGAGGC
>JBGQGI010000075.1:0-7239 GCA_041497375.1 Candidatus Dormibacteraceae bacterium
AGCCGGACTCACAGGCACTTCTAAGGTTTTAGGCATAACCTGTGCGTCCGCGGGGTAGTTATTAGGTTGAGTAACTCTCAAACGTATTAAGAAAGAGGAAGAAGTGGCAAAAACTATCGATCTCGAGCTGACTCGGGCCGAAGTGGAGGTCCTGGAGCTGGAAGCCCGCCTGCGGGTGGTGCCGATGAACGACACCCAGCTGTCGGACGCCCTCAAAACCGCCCTCCTGGCCAAGAAGGAGCGGCTGGACAGGCTGCGCACGCTGCATGCCGCCTCCAGCCGGCCCAAGAGCACCGCCGACGCCGAGTCCAAGAAACCCCTCCCGGCCCATGCGGGCAGAAGGGCGCCCCTGAAGCGCTCGGTCCCCCAGCGTTCGAAGGCCAAGACCGGCAAGTAACCCCGGGCCGCCGGCCTGCGACGGCACCGGAAGCGCCAGGCCCGTGCGTTGACCGCTATCGTGGTCGTGGTTTGGCGAGCGATTTGACCCTGTCACAGCCGGCCGGCGCCGACACGCTGTTCGCCGCGCCGTCCGCCGGCACCGTCCAGCAGCGGCGCCCGGCTTTGCTCGCCTTCTGGCGCTACCCCCTGATCACGAGCCTCGCCGCTGCCATGATCATCGGGGCCGTCGCCCTCCGCCTGTGGGAGGCCAACCTGCCAAAGGTCGTCCTCCAGGAAGAGGGTGTCCTTGTCGCCTTCGGCGTGGCGTACGGCGCCGTCGCCGTCGCCATCAGGGCGTCGAGGCTGTCGGGTCGAGTTTCAGTCCAGCTCGGCCTGATGGCGGTCAACGTGCTGCTGGCGGTGGCTGCCCTGGGAGTCGCGGCGCCCTGGCTGGGCAATGACCTGCTGCCCCTGTCGGCCGCCCTGTTCGCGACGATGCTTCTTTACTTCGACCTCGGCTTCCTGACCCGCCACTTCCTTTATGTCGTGGCCATCGCCGGCGTGGGGCTGGCCGCGCTGTGGATCGACGCGGCAGTCATGCTCCATCTCTCCACGCCCGAGGTCGTCAGCTGGGCTCTCGTCCTGCTCGGCCTGGCCCTCCTGGCCTACATCACGCACCACGTGGTCGAGCGCAACCTCACCATGCAGTCGCAGCGCCAGGCATCCCTTCTGAACGCGATCAGTGACATCGGGGAAGGGTTGGTCATCACGGAGGATGGGAGGTTCGCCGCCGGAAACGCCGCCTACCAGGAGCTGACCGGGTACTCGTCCACCGAGCTTGCCGCCTTCGGTTCGCTGATCGAGCTCGCGCCGCAGGAGGAGCGGCAGCACCTTGTCGAGCAGCTGGCGACGCGGCTCACCGGCGGCGTCGTGCCGTTCCGTTACGAATCCGCCCTCATCACCAAGGACGGCCGGCGTATCCAGGTCGAGACTGCCGTGCGTTCCCTCAGCGCCGAGGGCAATCACCGGCTTCTCGCTCTCGTCCACGACATCACCGAACGGCATCGTTCGGAGGTCGCGGAGCGCGACAGCGAGAGACGCTTCCGCACCCTGTTCGAGCAGGCGCAAGCGGCCATGGCCTTCGCCGGCCTCGACGGCCAGATCTTCTCGGTGAACCCGGCCTTCTACGAATGGCTCGGATATACCGAGAGCGAGATGCGAAGCATGACGCTCTTCGACATCACACACCCCGAGGATGTGCCACAGACGCAGGAGGCATGGCGACGCGTCATGGCGGGCGAGGCCCCTGGCTTTCGATTCGACCAAAGGTTCATACGGCGAGATGGCCAGTCGTTGTGGGCTGATGTCAACGCTCGCCTGGTGAGAGATGAAGCGAGCAAGCCGCTCCACTTCCAAACCGTTGCGGTCGATATCGGGGACCGCAAACGAAACGAGGTCTTGCAAGCCGCACGCTTTGCGGTCACGCATGCATTGGTGACCTCGCCCGGTTGGGACGTCGCGGCGCCCAACGTTCTCGAGGGCCTTTGCCTGGCCCTCGACTGGGAGCTCGCGGAGTACTGGGAGGTGGATCCCGCCCGAGAGGCAATGCACTTCATCACCGCATGGAAGCGCCCAGGCCGCGACACGTCTGCTTACGAAGCCACGGCTCTTGAGGCGACCTATAAGCGCGGCGAAGGGCTGTCTGGCAGAGTCTGGGAAGCCGGAAGTCCACTGTCCATCAGCGACCTGACCGTCGACGGCACGGCACGAGCGGCGGCTGCGGTAGCAGCCGGGCTTCACGGCATCGCCGGCTTTCCAGTACGCAGCGGGCGCCGTGTGGTCGGCATGATCTCGCTCCACACATGGGCGGCTCGCGAGCTCGACGAGGGGCTGGTCGCAGTCATGAACGACGTTGGCTCGCAGATCGGCGAGTTCGTCGAGCGCAAGCGGGCCGAGGTCGCGCTGCAGGACAGCGAAAAACGGATGAGGTCGGTCCTCGACAACGTTTCCGACGGGTTGGCAACGATCGACCAGGCGGGCATCATCGAATCGGCCAACCCGGCGGTGGTGAAGCTCTTCGGCTACGAGGAGCAAGAGCTGATCGGCCAACCCGCGGACATCCTGATAGCGACCACGCATCGGAGCGGGTTCACGAATTACCTCCAACACCGGCTGACGCAGGACATCCCGATCAGCGCCGCTCACGAATCGATGGGGAAGAGAAAGAGCGGCAGCCTGTTTCCGCTGGAGTTCGTGGTCAGCTCAATGCAGGTGGGGTCGCGCCACCTTTTCATCGCAACGATGCGAGACATCTCTGAACGGAAGGCGCACACCGATGCGCTCGAGTACCAGGCGCTGCACGACGCCCTGACCGGCCTGCCCAACCGGAGCCTGTTTGGCGACCGGCTGCGCCAGGCCCTTCTCTCTGCCAGGCGTAACCAGAACATGTTCGGCGTCCTGCTTCTCGACCTCGATCGCTTCAAGGACATCAACGATGCCCTCGGCCACGACCGAGGCGACACGCTTCTTCAGGAGGTCACCGCGCGCTTGCGTGGTGTGCTTCGCGCGACCGACACCGTCGCTCGACTGGGTGGCGACGAGTTTGCGGTTCTCACCACGGACGCCAAGCACCCCGACGATGTGGTCGCCACCGCCCGCAAGATCCTGGCGGCGCTGGAAGGACCATTCGCGATCGCCGACCAGATGGTCGAGACCGGCGCCTCGATCGGCATCGCGCTGTACCCCGTGCATGGTGACGATCCGACGACCCTGCTGCGGCGCGCGGACGTGGCGATGTACGTGGCCAAGCGATCGGGCGGCGGGCACGCGGTATATGCGCCGGAGCAGGAAGCGCAAACGCTTCGACGCTCTGGGCTGGCCGGAGAGCTGCGACGTTCGATCCCGCAGGGCGAGCTCATGCTGCAGTACCAGCCCCAGCTCACCCTGGCGACGGGCGCGATCCAGGGCATGGAGGCGCTCGTTCGATGGAATCACCCTCGCGAGGGCATGATGCCGCCCGACAGGTTTCTTCCGCTGGCAGAGGAGATGGGCATCATCCATCCGCTGACGGCTTGGGTTCTCGACAACGCGCTCACTCAGCTGCGCAAGTGGCTCGCGCTGGGGCTCGACGTAACCATGTCCGTCAACGTATCGCCCCGCTGCATCGAAGACCACTCACTCGAGGAGATGGTCTCGCGTGCGCTCGAGTCCTCGAGCGTCGAGCCACACAGGCTGACGCTCGAGATCACGGAGGGAGTGGCGATGGCAGCCGCCGCGGGTAAGGCGCTGGCCAGGCTGAGCGAGATGGGCATCCGACTTTCGCTCGACGACTTCGGCACCGGTTACTCCTCGCTGCTTTATCTGATGCGCCTGCCTGTAAACGAGATCAAGATCGATCGCTCATTCGTGACGGGGTTGGCGACCGACCCGGACTCAGGCGCGATCGTGCGCTCCGCCGTCGGGCTCGGACACAACCTCGGCCTGCGGGTCGTCGCCGAGGGCCTTCAAGATCGAGCGGCCGAGGCGATCCTGATCGAGGCCGGGTGCGACGCCGCCCAGGGATTCCTGATCGGCAGGCCTGCTGACGAATCCGAAGCCACCCAGCTCCTCATGGAGCACGCCGGCCTCGCCGAGCCCGTCGACGGCGCGTCAGGCGAGGTCGCCGCGGCCGCCGAGCAAGGACATCCTGTAGATCTCGAGACGGCCTGACCGCCCCCGTACTGCGGACTGCGAGGTGAGCTCGCTCTGGAGCATGCTCTCCATCGCCCGGTAGACGGTACCCGTCATCAGAACTTCGCCCGGCCCGGCCTGGGTCACCAGCCTGGCGGCGACGTTCACCGCATCACCAAGGACGCCGAGCTCCGAGCGGTCGGCCGAGCCGACGGCGCCGACCACCACGGGCCCCGAGGCGATACCGACGCCAACGTCAAGTCGAAAACCCCAATCGGCCGCGGATCGGCGGTTGAGCGCTTCGTTGGCCCCGATCAAACCGATGGCCGCCGCCATCGCCCGGCCGACGTGGTCGTCCTGGTCGCCGCTGGCGCCAAAGGTGGCCATCACTCCATCGCCGACGAACTTTTCGACGACGCCACCGCAAATTGCGATCGACCGCAGGACCTTCTTCAGATGCGCATTGAGCACCTCCATCAAGCCGGCCGGATCGTGGGCGAACCGCTCTGTCAAGCGGGTGAAGCCGCGCAGGTCGGTGAACAAGATCGACACGGTGCACAGGACCGGCATCGGGACGCGCGGCCAGGCAGTGCTGTCGGGACCGTGGATCGCGAATAGGTCCCTCAGCCTAAGCAGACGGTCGGAATCGTCGGGAGAGAGGCCCGGCTGAGGCCGCACGGCCTCGTTCATCGCCATCAGCGAGCCACCAGCTGGGCCGCCAGGGCGCTCTCGATCAGGTTGGCCGCGGCTGCGGAAATGCCTGGGCCTTTTCGCAGTATTCCCGTCACTCCCAGTTTCTGCAAGGCGAGATTTTCAAACAGTTCCAAATCCTTGAGCGTGATCACCACCACAGGGACGGCCTGCCCATATACCTCTCGCAAGCGCTTTAGAAACTCCTCTCCCGACAGACCTGGGAGCAGTAGGTCGAGCACCACAGCTCGAGCCCCGTTTTTCGCCATGAGCTGCTCAGCCGTCTCCGCGTCCGCCGCCCATACAGAGCTGATCTCACGCAACGACAGCTCCGCCTGCAGCAGATGCGCAAAGCCCGAGTCGTCCTCGACCACCAGCACGTCTCCTGCACGGGACTGCTCACGGCCGGCAGGAAGCGTGAAGAAGAAGACAGAGCCCTGTCCGGGGCCCGCCGATCTCACGCCGATCGTGCCGCCGTGCGCCTCGACGATGTTCTTGCTGATCGCGAGGCCGAGGCCGGTTCCTCTGATCGCCCGCCGATCAGCAGTATCGATGCGATAGAACTTCTGGAACAGGTGACTCAGGGCATCGGCGGGAATGCCCAGCCCCTCGTCTTGCACGGAGATCTCGACCATGCCGTCAACCGATGCAGCGCTGACGATGATTGCCCCGCCGTTTGGAGAATACTTTCGGGCGTTCGACAGCAGGTTGGCGACGACCCTGAATATCGAATCGCTGTCGGCGCGAACCAAAGGTAGATCGCTCGCAAGTTTTGCCGTGACTATCGATCCTCCGGACTTGCCGAATACCTCGACCACGCGCTTGATCAGCGCGCCGATATCCGCGGGAGCGAAGCTCATGGTCATGTGACCGCCCTCGATGCGACGCAGATCGAGGAAGTCGTTGATGAGCGCAGTCAGCCGGTGGCCTTCCTGGAGCATCACCGACAGATATTCCTTTCGCTGCTCGGGCGTGACCTCGCGTGTAGTCAACAACTCGGTGAAGCCCACGATGCTGGCAAGCGGCGTTCGCATCTCGTGGCTCACCAGCGACACCATCTCGTCTTTGGCACGATTCAACGCGGCACTCGCTTCGGCACGAGCTTGCGATTGGTGAAGCTCCAGCTCGAGCCTCTGACTCTCGGTGAGGTCCTCGGCGATGACAAATCGGGCTTCCTTCTCGCCGAAGCTGAGTGCATGGGAGGTGATCAGCACCTCTAGCGTCGAACCATCCTTAATGACGTGGGTCCAGGGACCTGATTTGTCGAATGCCGGCGGATGGGCGATCAGCTCCAGGAACTTTGGAACATCCGCGGGACGGCGGATGTCCTTGATCGTCATTGCTAGGAATTCGTCACGCGAATACCCATAGCGAGCGATAGCGGCGTCGTTGACACGCAGAAACTCGAGCGTATTTACGTCGTATATCCACATCGGCTCCGGATGGCTTTCGAAGAGGGAGCGATAGTTGCGTTCCGAGTCGACGACTTTCTCATCGCTGGCGAGCCGATCGGCCAGGTCATGTTTGATCGTCGCCATGAGCTTGTCGAAGTCCTCGGCCAGGTCGGTGACCTCACGAGCCCCAGACCCCACAGCTGCGCGCGCCAGCTGATCTGTGGTCGAGCTACGCATCGCTTGGCTGAGCCGCCGAACGGGTTCCGCCACTCGCCGGTAGACGACGAAAACTACGATCGTCATGGCGCCGACTCCGGCAACGATGATCACAAGGAAACGATTCGCCGACAGGTCTGCGTCTGCGAGAGCAGCGGCTTCGTCGGCCCCCACATACAGGTGCCACCCGACTGCGTTTGTAATCGGGTCGCCGTAGATGCGGTCGGTTCCATTGAGGTCCGGGGCGCTCGCGTTCGATGATGCGCTCGCGGTGGGCGCTCCGTTCAGCTTCTTGCCAACCCACTGCGCAGAATCGATCGACCTGGCGATCACCGCTTGATTGGAAGCTGTGATCAAGAACTCCAGAGAGTGAGTTCCGCTGCCAAACTCGGAGGCGAGCAGGGGACCGATGGGCACGAGGTCGAGGGACCACACGAGGGCGCCCTTGCCTGGGATCGGGTACGAGATGACCACCACCTGCCCGCCGGTAACGCGATCGAGAACTGGCGCGACCACAATTGGTGCTGTCGCTGCCAGCCAGCTCTGACCGATGTACGGCGCCACGCCACCGGCCGCAGGGCCCTTGCTCGAGGAACACACGACTGAGCCATCGAGCCTCGCGAGATCGAGGCGGCCCGACGTGAACGCGCCCAGCGGCGCGTACCCGAGCGTGCACTTCGTCGGGTCGGCGAACAGTTCGCGGGTGCCGGGATCATGGCTAAGTGGTATTGACAGGTCGCCGATCTGATCAAAACCTGACTTGAGCAGCGCCGCCGCTTTTGCGGCGGCGAAGTTGGCGTCTGCCCGGGCGGCTTGCCGCGAGTCCTGGTCGGACATGTATCGGACTGAGAACGCCGCCACCGCTGCCACGGCGAGCAGCACGACCATGAAG
>JBGQGI010000076.1:0-7179 GCA_041497375.1 Candidatus Dormibacteraceae bacterium
CCTGCCGCGCGGATGTTCTCCTCTCCCCCTTCGCCCCGATCGAGCACAACGACCAGGTGGATCACCTCCACCCCGGCGTCACGCAGCACCTGCGCCGACCGCAGCGAGTCGCCACCTGTCGTCACGACATCTTCGATCACCGTGACCCGGTCACCTGGCTCGAAACGTCCCTCGATCTGCTTCGAGGTTCCATAGCCCTTCGGCTCCTTACGCACGAGCACCAACGGAAGGCCCGCCTCCATCGACACCGCGCCGCCCAGGAGCACGGCGCCTAGCTCAGGCGCGGCGAGGCGCTGTGTTTCCGAAGGGACCAGCCGGGCCAGGTGCTTGCCGAGACGTCGCAGAAGGGCCGGATCGGTCTCAAACAGGAACTTGTCGAAGTAGCGGTTCGAGCGCTTGCCGGACCGGAGGACGAAATCGCCCTTTAGATAGGAGGCCTTGACGAGCTCGCGGCCGAGCACACGCAGCTCGGATGCTCGGGTCTCCACGCCACGTAATCTAGCCGATGGATGTCTTCACCCTTGACCGTCGGCCTGCTGCGGGTCGTCCTCCATCTGCCAGACAGCGGCTCCCTGAAATCAAAGCGCCAGGTCGTCAGCGGTCTGCTGAAGCGCTTGCGGCAGGAGCATCACGTCTCGGCGGCGGAAGTCGGCGAGCTCGATCGATGGCAGCTGGCCGAGCTGGCCGTCGCGACGGTCAGCTCCAGTGGCAGGCATGCGGACGAGGTGCTGGCATCGGTGCTGTCTTACGTGGAGTCGCACAGCGACGGCGCGCGCATCACCGACGTTTCGACCGAGCTGATACGGGTGTGAGCCGGGCGCGCGCAGGGCGCCATTCGAATTGACGGCGGACTCCCTCGTCGAAGAGTTCCAGGTGTTGCTGCCTTTCAAGCTCGACGAGTTTCAGCTCGAGGCCATCGACAAGCTGGACCGTGGCCCGGGTGGGGTCCTCGTCAGCGCCCCCACCTCGAGCGGCAAGACCGTCGTCGCGGAGTACGCGATCTTCCGAGCGTTGCGCGCCGGCTCGAAGGTGATCTACACGACGCCGCTCAAGGCGCTCAGCAACCAGAAGTACCACGACTTCGTCAAGGAGTACGGCGAGGCGACCGTTGGGCTCGTCACCGGCGAGAACTCGATCAACCCCGACGCGCCTGTAGTCGTGATGACGACCGAGATCCTGCGCAACTTGATCTATGAGGACCTGAGAAGGCTCGACATGGTCTCGCACGTGGTTCTCGACGAGGTCCACTACATCGACGACTTCCCACGCGGATCGGTGTGGGAGGAGATCGTCATCCAGGCGCCCACGACCATCAAGCTCGTCGGCCTGTCGGCGACGATCGGCAACTTCCGCGAGATCGCCGAGTGGATGGCGGAGAACCGCGGGGGCATGGAGACCGTGTTCCACAACGTGCGGCCGGTGGAGCTGAAGCTCTGGCTCGCAATCAACAATCGGTTTCTGCCGCTCTTCAAGGGTGACGGCGCGATCGAGCAGCGCACGTGGAGCAGAGCGGCGGAAGAAGAGGAGGCTGCCTACCGCGTCAGCGGCTACAGCAAGCTGCCCTCGAATGACCTGCTGCACGTGATCGAGGAGCTGCGGCGAGGCGACATGCTGCCGGCGATCTACTTCATCTTCTCGCGCCGTGGCTGCCGCGAAGCGCTGCAGCGTTGCTCGTACCACGAGATCGACCTGACCACCGCCGCCGAGAAGGATGCGATCGACAAGGTGGCCGCCGAGCGCCTTGCGGGTCTCACCGACCACGACGAGGAAGCCCTGTTTCGCCGCATGGTCGATGCCCGCCTTTTGCGCCGAGGGCTGGCTGAGCACCACGCGGGCCTTCTTCCGTACCACAAGGAAATGGTCGAGGAGCTCTTTCAGCAGGGGCTCATCAAAGTGGTGTTCGCGACCGAGACGCTGTCACTCGGAATCAACATGCCGGCGCGCGGAGTGGTCGTCTCGTCGTTCAGCAAGTTCGATGGCACCAACTTCTCGAATCTCACCACCGGCGAGCTGACCCAGTTGATGGGCCGTGCCGGCCGCCGCGGCATCGACGTAATCGGGCACGGCGTGATCCTGAAGGAATCGGATGTTGAGATCGGCACCATCTACGAGGTCGCGATGGGCGCGACCCTGGTGGTCGAGTCCAAGTTCCTGCCCAGCTACAACATGGCGCTCAACCTGCTGCGCATCTACACGCCGGAGCAGGCAGAGGCGCTGATGGAGCGGTCTTTCGGCCAGTTCCAGAAGCGGCTGGCGGAGGAGAGGACGAGAGAGCGCCTAATCAACGTGCGAGCGCGGCTGGCCGACATCCGCAAGCTCTGGAACGACACCGAGGTTTCGATCGACGAGGTCGCCCAGTACTTCAAGCTCGAGGACCGCCGACGGGCCATCAGGATCGAGCTGCGACGCCTGCGCCGCGAGGCGGGGGCCGAACGGCGCGGGCGGCGAGACAAGCACATGCGCACGCTTGGGTCGGCCGGGCGCCTCGTGCAGAAGCTCGAGGTCGAGGCCAAGGGTTTGCTCGATCGGCAGCGCAAGCTGAAGCTCGTGCACTCGCCTCGGTTTGGCGAGTACCTCACCAAGTACGCCGAGATCCGGACTCTGCAAAAGGAGCTGGATGGCGGCGAGCGCGAGCTCAAGGGTCAGATGGACGAGTACGCCCGCAAGCTGCGCCGGCTGTGTCGCATCCTCACCGAGACCGGCTTCCTCGCACACGACCGTCCCACCGACAAAGGATTGTTCGCCTCGCGCATCTACGGCGAGAACACGATCCTTGTCGCAGAGGCCGTGTGGTTGGGGTGGCTCGAGGGCCTCGCGCCGGAAGAGCTGTGCGCGGTCCTGATCATGCTGGCGGCCGAGGATCGCGAACGGGGCGGCAGAGATAGGCAGCAGCGAGGACCGAGGCGGTACCCGACTCCTGCGATTGCGCAGACGGCGAGGTTGGTGCGCTCCCTGTACTTCCGCTTCGCCGACATGGAGAGCGACCTCGACGAGCCCAACCTGCGCCAGCCGTCACACGACTACATCGACTTCGTCTACAGGTGGTCCGCCGGAGAGCAGTTGGATAAGATCCCACTGCCTCCGAATGTCGACATCGGCGATGCGATCAAGGCGATGAAGAGCCTGTACTCGCTCCTCCGCCAGCTCGAATGGGCCGTGCGCCAGGCGAAATCGCCACTCTTCGAAACCGTCGCTCGCGCAGTGGCGCAGATGGAAAGGGACGTCATAAAACGAACCTGAGGTATGAGAGAAGACCCAGATGGTCTTCTCTGAGTGTCGGGCGCTTCGCGCGCGCCTGCTCTTAATCCGGCTGTGGATTGGATCTATTTAATCGTCTCTCCTTGCCACGCTCGAGGCCAGACGAACAAAGTCATGGCCGGGGGAACCCCGGCCAACCCGGCGACGCTGGTACTTAAACTGGACTGATGGCGTCCAAGAAACGGCGGATTCTTGTTACCGGAGTGGCCCGGTGGTGGGGTGCGCTCGTCGTGCAACGCCTCGTCGAGGACCCGGATGTCGCCGAGGTCATCGGCATCGACGTTCGCGAGCCTCGCTACGACCTGGGACGCGCCGACTACCTCAAGCTCGACATCCGTCATTCGCTCATCGGCAAGCTCGTTCGTTCCGTTGGGATCGACACCGTCGTGCACGCGCTGACCCGGGTCGATTCGTTTGACATGGACCCGCGGCGGGCGCATGAGGTGAACGTGATCGGCACTCTTAACCTGCTGGCGGGTTGCGCAGGGGCAGGCAGCCCGGTCACCCGCTTCATCCTCAAATCCTCGAGCCACGTCTATGGATCGCATCCTGATCTGCCGACGGGCATCCGCGAGGACCATCGACTCGACAGCAATTCGCGCCATCAGTTCGTGCGCGACATCGTCGAGGTCGAGTCTTACGTGAACGACTTCGCGGCGCGCAACGCCGCCATCGACATCCTGGTGCTTCGGTTCGGCAACAGCCTCAACCCGGATGAGCCCCAACCGCTTGCCAGATACCTCGACCTCGAAGTGGTGCCGACGATTGCAGGCTACGACCCGACTTTCCAGCTGACGCATCGCGATGACTGTGTCGAAGCCATGCGACTGGCGGTCAAGCGCGGCCCGGCCGGTGCATACAACATCGCCGCGCCTGGCGCTGAGCCTCTGTCCAAGCTGCTCGACGATGCCGGGAAGCTGCATGCGCCGCTGATCCCGCCCTTTGGGGTCGACCTCTCGGCATTCGCGCTCAGGAAGTCGGGTATCGCCTTCCTTTCACCCCAGCTGCTGGACCTGCTCCGTTGGGGACGGGTGCTCTCGACTGCCAAGGCCTCACGGTTGCTCGGCTTTCGCGCCACGCGAGACACGAGGGCCGCGTTTGAGGAGTACATCTCGCAACGACGGGTGCTGCGCTACACGCCAGACAATCAGGGCTATCAGTACGAGAAGGAGCTGGAAGACTTCATCCACTCGAGGGCGCCGTCACCAGAGAACGGCGAGAGCGGGACCTCCCCGCCTTCCATTGGGGCCCCCGCGCCCGCGGTGCGCGGGGGAGGTGCCCAAGGGCACAGAGGGGGCGCCCATGCAGGCAAAACCCGAGCTACGAAGGCAGCCGCTAAGGTTCGCCGCCGCCCCCGTCGATGACCAGCACCTCTCCATTTATGTAAGAAGCGGCGTCTGACGCCAGGAAGACGACGGCCCCCGCGATCTCGTCAGGCATCCCGATCCGGCCCATCGGATTGGAGGCCAGGACCCTTTCCAGGATCGCCTCGTTTCCCCACAGCGCCTCGGCGAACCGCGTCTTCACGAGGCCTGGCGCTACGGCGTTGACGCGAACCTTGCCGCCCAGCTCGCGGGCGAGCTGCCTCGTCAGCATGATCACGCCCGCCTTCGTGATGTTGTAGACACCAAGGCCGAAGCCCGGCCTCAGCCCGCCGATGCTCGCTACGTTGATGACAACCCCGCCGTTCTTCTCCATCGATGCGTCATAGACGAGCTTGGTCAGCTGGAAGACCCCGCGAAGGTTGACCTCGAACGTCTTGTCCCAGGCCGCCAGGTCGGCGCCAAGCACGGGCCCGAAGTAAGGGTTGGTGGCGGCGTTGTTGACCAGGATGTCGATGCGCGCAAAGCGCTTCATCACCTCATCGACGAGGTGCTGCAGGTCTTCCGTCCTCCCGGCGTGGGCGGCGACCGCCACCGCCCTTTCCGGAAACCTGGCGTTGATGCGGTCCGCCTCGACGTCGAGATCGGCCTGCTTGCGGCTGGAAAGCACCACCTGAGCCCCCTGCTCAGCCAGCGCTTCGGCGATGGCGCTGCCAATGCCCCGGCTGGCACCGGTGACAAGTGCGATGCGCCCATCGAGGCGGAATCGATCGGTGTTACCGCGACCGGCCTTGGCGCCGGAAGGTTCGGGCACGGCTGATAGGATAGGCCGACCCATGGCGACGATCTCAGGGAAGGCTGCCGACGACATCCTTGAGCGAATCTTCCAGCCGGCGACCAAGCCGACGGCGCGAGACCAAGCCGAGGAAACGCTGCGTCATCCCAAGCGGCTGGTCTACGTCGCGATGTCAAACAAGGTCTTCTACTGGCGCACACACATCCAGAAGTTCGTGCTCGACGCGGGGATGGTGCCGGTGAGCCCGTTCATGCTCTTCGACTACTACCTCATGCACACGGTCTCGAAGGAGATCGTCCGCGAGGCGATGAACAACCTGCTGGCGCGCTGCGACGAGGTCTGGGTGTTCGGGCACATGTCGCTTGGCGTGAAGGTGCAGGTCGGGATCGCCAAGAGGATGTCCAAACCTGTGCGCTACTACGACATCTCGGAGCTACCGGTGGCGATAGTGCCGATGAGCGAAGAGACAGCCCAAGAGGAGTAGGCGCTAGCGCGCCACCCGCCGGTACCAGCGCTCGGGATCCGCGAGCTCTTCCAGGCGCGGCAGCTGGTCCGGACCTTTCCACGCCTGGTTCAACGCCTTCATGCCATGGGCGTCGTAGACGGCCCGGGCAAAGGACTCCCCTTTTTTGTACTGCTGGAGCTTCAGGTCGAGGCCGGTCAGCTTCCAGATCAGCTGGTCGAGCACGCTCTTGTTGGAGCTCCGCCTGTGATAAGCGTCCTCGAGCTGGTCGAAGCCCGGGAGCAAAGTGGCGCCGAGCTCGTTCATGACGAGGTTGCTGTAACCCTCTATCAGCGACATCGTGCCCTGCATCTGCCGCATCACCCTCCACTGCGAGGGCAGGACGCCGGCAAACGCCGCAACCCGCGCGGCCGGCGAGATGTTCTTGGTGACCGTGTCAAGAAGCACTTGCATCGATTGCTCCATATGCCCACGCAGCCACGGGTGGGCGGCGAACTGCCATGCGTGTGTCATCTCGTGGAGGATCAGCCAGCGCCGCAGGTCTTGTTCCGGCAGCTTCGCTGTGCGGCCCCATTCCCCAACGTTGGCCTCGACGAGGTACAGGCCCGCATCGTCGATGGGCTCAACGCCCATGAGCTGCGGGTCGTATTGCCCCAGCACCCGGCGCCCGAGGAATGCAAGCATCAGCGCCATGTAGTGATCGAGGCCCGTGCGGCCAACTTCGACGATCAGCGAGTTGGGCAACCGGCCCGTCTCGAGGACCGGGTCGACGACGCGGCGCATGATTCCCAAGTTCAGATCGAGCCATCCCTCGCGGTCCAGGGCCTGGAACGCGGGGAGCTTGGCGCCGGCGGGCATCCCTCCAACGAAATCGAGCAGCGGCTTCTCGAGCTTGGCCGCCATCGAGCGGTAGCTCTTCGCAGCGGCGGCGATAGTTGCCGGCGAGACGGTTGGATGGGCAAGTCGCGCACGCGCAGTCCGGCGCACCTCGTCCCAGTCGAGAAGCAGCGAAGTCCCGCCGCGCGGCTTCACCGCCTCGGCAATCGCAACAGTGGCCAGCCCGGCCACAACCCCAAGCAAAGCCGTACGACGCCTCACGGTCTCAGCGTACGAGACCTGGTCACCAGCGCGGCAGGGTTGGCCGGGGTCCCCCCGGCCATGACTTTGTCCTTGTCACGCCCAATCGCGGCGTGGAGAAACTAATCCGTATTTAGTCCCATCCCGGGAGAGAGAGCAGCCACGCGCGAAGCGCCTGGCGATGAGAGAGGACCGACTGGTCCTTTCTCATACGTCAGTAGACATATGGCCAGCTGCGGTTTCGCTTGAAGACCACCTTGCAG
>JBGQGI010000077.1:0-7178 GCA_041497375.1 Candidatus Dormibacteraceae bacterium
GACCAGGCCGCGGTCGGTGATCTTCAGCTCGGGGATGACGGACAGGGCGAGGAAGCTCAACGTCATGAAAGGCGCGGTCATCGTCACGCCGAGGGTCGCAAGCCTCTTCTCCATCGAGGCCAGGCGGTCGTAGACGCTCGCAAGTGGCTGGTCGCTCATCAGCCCCGCAACGGGGAGGGGGAGCTCCTCGAGCACGCGCCCGCCTTCGGCGACGACGATGCCACCCCCGATCTCGGCCAGGCGGCAAGCGCACGCGGCCATGTCGGCATCGTCGACTCCGATGACCACGACGTTGTGCGCGTCGTGAGCGACGGTCGATGCGTAGGCACCACGTTTAAGACCGATGTTGGTGGCGAAGCCGAGGCCGATGCGACCGGTGGCGTGATGCCGTTCGAGCACCGCGATCTTGGCGAGGTCTCGGGCGGGGTCGGCGACGATCGCACCCTCACGCACCGACGGCTCGACCACCTCGGTGCCGGTCAGCAGCTGGGACGGAATGACACGGATGACACGAATCCTTTTCGGACCGGCCGGCACGCGGAACGATGCTGCGTTGACGGGCGCCAGGTGCATGGTCTGTCGCACCCATTCCGGAACCTCGAGCTTGGTGAACCGCGGTGCGGCGCCGCGCTTCAGCACCTGCCGCGGCTCGAAAGATTTGAGGTCGTCGAGCACGAGGATATCCGCCTGGTAGCCCGGGGCGATGGCGCCGAGGTGCCACAGCCGGTGGTAGGTCGCGGGGTTGATCGTGGCCATCACCAGGGCGTCCTCCGGGCTGATGCCGTCGGCGACCGCGACACGCACCATCTGGTTGATGTGGCCCTCTTCGACGATGAAGCCAGGCTCGCGGTCGTCGGTGCAGAACATGCACCAATCACTGCCGTACTGCTTGACGAGCGGCAGCAGGTCGCGGAGGTTGCGAGCGATTGAGGCCTCGCGCAACATCACCCACATCCCCAGACGTCGCTTCTCGAGGGCTTCCTCATACGTGGTCGCCTCGTGGTCGGAGCGGATGCCGGAGGCGACGTAGGCGTTGAGCGCGGGCCCGCGCACACCGGGTGCGTGCCCATCGACGTGATCGGTGAGGCCGGTGCTCAATTTCGCCATCTCCGCCTCGTTGCCGGCGATGACGCCGGGGAAGTTCATCATCTCGGCCACGCCGATGGTGCGATGCCTGCGCAGCAGGCTCTCGATGTCGCCGGTGGTGAAGGGCCGTCGCGGGGACTCGAAGCTCGACGCGGGCACGCAGGAGGAGGCCATCACGTAAACGTCAAGGGGCAGGTCGGCGCAGCAGTCGAGCAGCCAATGGATGCCGTCTGAGCCGAGCACGTTGGCGATCTCGTGGGGGTCGGCGATGACAGCTGTCGTGCCGTGCGGCAGGACCGCTCTGGCGAACTCGTCGACTGTGAGCTTGGAGGACTCGATGTGCATGTGGGCGTCGATGAAACCGGGGACGAGGTAAGCGCCCTCGACGTTCAGCCGCTCGAGCCCGTCGTAGCGCCCGAGGCCGACCACATGGCCGTCCTGGATGGCGACGTCGACGTCAAGCCATTCCTTGGTGAAGACCGAAAGCACCCGCCCGCCGGCGAGCACGAGCTCGGCAGGCTCGTCCCCCCGCGCGACCGCCATCCACTTCGCGTCGATGACGGTCAAGATACTGCAGCCGCGCTGAAGGTATGGCAGGGGCGGAAGGATTCGAACCCTCGGCCCTCGGTTTTGGAGACCGATGCTCTGACCAGGCTGAGCTACGCCCCTACGGCCGAGCGCAAATTTTACCCCACCCCCCGACTAGCATCCGTTTTGTGGCGGATCTGCCGTTTCTGGTCGTTGGTGACGTGCACGGAGACCTCGAGCGGCTCTTCCAGGCGCTGAAGCCTTACCCCGCGGCCGAATGGCACACGATCTTTCTCGGCGACCTCGTCGACTACGGCATGTTCGGGGTCGGCGCCCTCCGATTCGCGCGAGACCGCGCGAACTCGACCGTGATCCTCGGGAACCACGAGGTCGCGATGCTGTGGGCTCTGCGGGACCCAGCACGAATCGGGTGGTGGATGGGGCTCGGCGGCCATCGCCACGACCTCGACGAGCTGGCGCGGGACGCGGCTTTGCAGAAGTGGATCCGCGAGCGTCCGGCGCTCGTGCGTTTGGCGGATGGAACCCTGGCGCAGCACTGCGGGAGCGACTCCTACGCAGTCCTTGTTGAGGCAACGGACGCGGACCCGATTGCTGCGACCAACACCCGCGTGGCCGATCTTCTCCTTCACGAAGGTGAGTCGACGCTTTGGGATCTGCTCAGCGGGCCGAACATCTTCGAGGCACAGCCGATGCGGCTCGAACGCTGGCTCGAAATGACGAACGCCCGCCGCGCCGTGTTCGGTCACAAACCCCACACGGGTTCGGCTCCCCAGCAGTACCACGAGGGTCGCGCCATCAACTTCGACGGCGGCTTCAGCCGCGGGCATCGCAAGTACCGCCGAGCCTCCCCTGCGGGCGCCACCGTCGCTCCTCTGGACCGGTAATCTGTACAGCGCATGCCTGAGGTCCTGACCCAGACCGCGCCGGCAAGAGTAGAAAGCTCCGGCAAGGCCATGATCACTTCCGCGCAGATCGCGCGCCGAGTGCACGCGATGGGCCGCGAGATCTCCCGGGTCCACGCCGACATCGAGACCCCCCTGGTCCTGGTCGTGATCCTCAAGGGCGCCACGGTCTTCGCTGCCGACCTCCTGCGGAGCCTCAGCATCCCGGCCGAGCTCGAGTTCGTCCGCGCAGCGAGCTACGGATCGGGCACCACTCGTGGCGAGCTCCGGCTCGCGCACATGATCGACGGACCTCTAGTCGACCGCCACGTGCTGCTCGTCGAGGACATCGTCGACTCGGGTCACACGGTCGAAGCCATCACGCGCCGAGTTCGCAGGATGAAGCCGGCTTCGCTGCGCCTGGCGGCTCTTCTCGACCGGCCTGCGCGCCGCGCCGTCAAGGTCAACATCGACTTCAAGGGCTTCGTCATCCCGGACCGCTTCGTCATCGGCTACGGCCTGGACTACGCTGGCCTGTACAGGGAGCTTCCGGGCATTTATTCACTGGGCTAGGAAGTCAGGCCTCACCACCTCGGTCGCCCCGCAACCCAGCCATTCGGGCACAAATGGTCGGAATCCGGACGGCTGGCTACAGCCAAAAGGGCACAGATGGTCGTATCCCCGCGCAACCCGACCATTCGGGCGTTGATGGTCGTATCCCGGCGGCGGCTACAGGACCGCTCTACGCAGCCGGCCTGCACACCTTGCACGGGCGGAACCCCGCCGCTCGCGCGCTCTTCTCATCGTGCAGCCATACGACGTTCTTCTCCAGCGCACGCTGGGCGGCATGGCACGTCGGGTAGCAATAGATCTTCGTCGTCTTGACGCCCTGGTACCGAACCCGGCCGCGCGCCAGCTCCTGCATGCGATTCACGCGCACGCCTTCCATCGTCAGGATCGCCTTCTTCGCCTCCGGCCCTCCACCGCCGTAATTGCCGATCTCGCCGTCGGTGCGCACCACGCGGTGGCAGGGGATGAAGTAAGGGATCGGGTTGTTCGCGAGCGCGGTGCCCACCGCCCTCACCGCCGCGGGCCTGCGGATCTCGCGCGCGACCCATCCGTATGGCCGCACCTCGCCCCTCGGAATCTCATATGTCTTGCGCAGCACAGCCTGCTCGAACTCGGTGAGGCCCCGCAGGTCGAACCGCATCCGGCGCTTTCCACTCAACTCGTCGTCGATCTTGCCGGCGAGGGCGGACGGTGCCGGTGCGGGCATCAGAGCACGGCCGACCTCCCGCTTGAACATGTCCTCGAACTCGGCGGCCGAGGCGCAACGGGCCGCCGCCGAAACTCCATGTCGATTCCAGGCGACGTACACCTCGCCCAATACGGTCTTGAAAACGGCATACGAATCAGCCATCCCGACCTCGAGCAGAACTCGCTCGGCGAATCCGTCGGGCGCCTTGATCGAGCCCAGACGCTTCAGGTCATTCAACAACGCGGTCATGGTCCTCTCCTCTAAGTAGTTGCAGGCCGCGGTGCACGTTGGATTTGACGGTTCCCACCGGCTGCTCCAACGCCTCGGCGACCTCTGCGTAAGACATCTCGTGAACGTGCCTCAGCACGACGGCTTCGCGATAACGCGGCGGGAGGCCGGCCAGGCGACAGGCCAGGTCGTCCATCTCCGCGCGTCGCAGCGTCCGCAATTCCGGCCCAGGCGCGTTGTCTGGCTCGCTGCCGTTGAGCTCGGCGGTGCGTGGCCTGGCGCCGCGCGCCCGATTCCTGACGACATTGACAGCGATGCGATGCAGCCACGGGCTCTGCTTGAGGTCGCGGATTCTTTCTGCGGGGTAAGTGGAGAGCGCTCGATACGCACGCAGGAATGTGTCCTGCGCCACCTCCTCGGCGTCATGCCGGTTGCCGGTGAGCGCAAACCCGACCGCGTAGACACGGTGCTGGTGCTCGCGCACCATCCGTTCAAACACCCGCTCTACGCCTTCCATCACTCTCCCAAACACATAGTTGGTCTCAGCGGTTGCAACTCAGCCGGAACCATGATGCGGCGATCGGTGTAATACATGCGATCCGATGGAGGGCCGACCAACGGACGATGCCGAGCTGTTCGCGCGCGCCCAGCGCGGTGAGACGGCCGCCTATGAGGAGATCGTGCAGCGATACCAGCAGATGGCGTTTCGAACCGCATACGTGATCACCGGCTCGGCGGCTGACGCCGAGGACGCCGCCCAGGAAGCCTTCGTCAAGGCTTACCGGGCGCTTGCGAGCTTCCGCCCGGGCGCCGAGCCAAGGCCCTGGCTCCTGAGGATCGTCGCCAACGAAGCGCGCAACCGCGTGCGCTCGAGCGGCCGCCGCCACCAGGTCGAGCTTCGCCTGGCCGGCAGCTTCCGCCCGGGGGGTGCGGCCCCATCCCCCGAGGCGGCAGCTGTCGCTGCCGAGGACACGAAGCGCCTGCTGGGACTCGTCAGCGGGCTCAGCGCGGAGGACCGCCTCGTGATCGCCAGCCGCTACTTCCTGGAGCTGAGCAGCGGGGAGACGGCGGCGGCGCTGGGGATCCCGGAAGGCACTGTGAAGTCGCGCCTGTCACGAGCCTTGAACAGGCTGCGAGCACGCGTCGAGGGGGCTTCGATTGCCTGAGCTGATCGAGCTCGAGCAGCAGCTGAGCCTTCTCGGCGCCGGCCTCGAATGGCCGGCCACCCCGAACCTGGCGCCTGCCGTCCGCGTGCGAATCGCGACACGGCGGCCCCGGTTCGACAGACGCTGGGCGATGGCGGTGGCCGCGGCGATCCTGGTCCTGGCCGCAATCGCCGCCTACCCTCCCAGCCGCGACGCCATCGCGAGCTGGATCAACCTGCATACGTTCTTTCGCACGGTGCCCCACCTGGCGACCCCAACACCCCTGCCTTCTGGTCCCCTCGGCCAGCGTCTCGGCCTGGGAGAGCAGACCACGCTGGCGGAAGCCCGGGTCGCCGTCAAATGGCCACTGCTCGTGCCGGCCTCTCTGGGTCAGCCGGACGAGGTCTATGTGCAGCCGCCACCGGATCGTCCTTCAGGCGGCGAGGTCACGCTGGTGTACTCCGCCCGACCCGAGCTTCCGGCCGCCGGCGAGTCCGGCGTCGGTGTCCTGATCACCGAGGCTCGCGGCGCCATGAACAGCGACTACTTCGGCAAGATGGTCGGGCCGGATACGACCATCGAGCCAGTGACCGTCACAGGCAGCTCCGGCTACTGGGTCGCCGGCGCGCCGCACGTCTTCGTGTTCGTCGACAGCTCTGGCAACGTCCGGTACGAGACTCTCCGGCTCGCCACCAACACCCTTCTCATCGATGTTGGCGGGACTGTGATCCGGATCGAAGGCAACCTGACCAAGGCCCAGGCGCTGCAGATCGCCGCTTCGCTCGCCTGAACGGAACCCGCTTCGGGCGGGCGGTGTATGGAAGGCGAGGTGAGACGAATGCGAGCTCTTCTAAGCATCCTGGCGGCAGCCTTGGTGGTGGCCGGCTGCGGCCACGCCGACCTTGGACCCGTCCCCCATGGCGGGGACTACAAGCTCTATGCCGCGACCTCGACCCAGAGCTCGCAGCTGGTCAATGTGATCGACACGCGCTCGCGCACGGTCGAGCGCAGCCTTCCCACTGGCACGCCTTCACCCGACTGGGCTCATCTGTACTCGGTGCAGGGCACGTCGCTTCTCGACCTGGATCCACAGACTGGGGCTGCGCGGCACACGATGCGTCTGCCGCGCCCGTTCCAGCTCCCGCCGGCGACCATCAGCGGTTTGCCGGGAGGCCTCTCCCAGGACGGCCGCTGGCTGGTGCTCCAGGCCTTCGACGACACCGCCAATTCGATGCCGAGTGCGACTCATTTCCTGCTGGTCGACACGTCCTACACGAAAGCGGCGAAGCGGATCGACATGCACGGCTACTTCCAGTTCGACGCCGTCAGCAACGATGGTCAGCGGATCTACCTGATCCAATACCTGTCGAGCAACGGCTACTACGTGCGCGACTTCAACGTCGGCAGCGGCCGGCTGGACCCGACCATCATTGTCGACAAGACCGACGGCAACGCAGCGATGACCGGTTTGCGGTTGTCAGGTATTGCATCGCTTGATGGCCAGTGGCTGTACAGCGTGTACATACGCGAGCACCAGGGCGCGTTCATCCACGCCCTCAACCTCCAGGGAAACATTGCGATCTGCATCGACCTCCCTGGTTCCGGTTATGCGTCGAGCGAGGATGGCTTCCATTGGTCTCTCGCGCTCAGCGCTGACGGTTCTCACCTGTACGCCGCCAACGGGGCGATGGGCGTCGTCGCCGACCTCGACACGAGCAACGGCGCCCCCGACCTCAAGCGGACCGTCGACATCGGCACGCCCGCTCAGTCCGCATTCCTCATCCAGGGCGTGGAGGCCAAGGGCTTCGGCGCGAATGGCGCCGTGCTGACCCCAGATGGAGGGACGCTGGTGACAACGGGCGCCAGCGGAGTCATGTGGATCGATACCGCCAACCTTCACGTCACCGGCCGCCAGCTCACCGGCTGGATGGTGTGGAGCCTCGCCTTGAGCCCGAACGGCGACAACCTTTACGCGGTCAACGATTCAGGGATGATCGCCGAGGTGTCGATGGCCGGCACGCACGCAGCATC
>JBGQGI010000078.1:0-7117 GCA_041497375.1 Candidatus Dormibacteraceae bacterium
GAGGTGCCGCCCGACCTGTTCGACCACTGCGACCTGGTCCTTGACGGACCTACAGAAGCGTCAGCCTTTCTCCGCAGCCTGGCAGAGTGGGCGACGGCTGGGGGTCGAACCTAAGCGCGGGCCTGGCTCACAACGAGGTCGCGAAGGTCCTGCACCTGCCGGCTGATCCACCGCGTGATGTCGTTGGCGCGAACAACCTCACGCGCGCCTTCGTTCAAGCGCCGCTTTTCGTCCGCGCCCATCGTCAGCCCGACGTAGAGGGCGGCCGCAGTAGCTTCTACGTCGAAAGGATTGATCGACAGGACGAAGTCGTGCAGCTCTTCATGGGCGCCCGCGTTCTCCGAGAGCACGATCACGCCGTTGGTTGCGTTGACGAGCGCGCCCTCCTTGACCACGAGGTTCAGGCCGTCGTACACGGGGTTGACGAGCAGCACGTCGTAGTTCTTCAGCGACGCGACCGCCTTGCGCTCGCTCTCGCCGATCTCAAGACGCACCGGCTGCCAGGTCTCGGTCCCGAAGTCGGCGTTTATCCGGCTGACTGCCTGCCGGATCTGCCGTAGGTAGCGGCTGTAGACGGCGACGTCCTGGCGCGACGGCTGCAGGAAAGCCCAGAACTGCACTTGCCCCCGCAGCTCAGGGTGGTAGCGCAACAGCTTGTCGTAAGCGATGAAGCCACGAACGATGTTCTTCGAAGGATCCGTCCGATCGATGCGTGCGATCAACTTCGGCGGGCGCCATGACGCCAGGTCGCGCTCTTGCCGCTTGACCCCACGGGATCCGGCCAGCCGCGCCGTCGTTGAAACATCGATCGATATCGGGTAATGCCGTGCGTAGACGACACGGCCTCCATAGAAGACCGCCCGCTCTCGCTCGTCCACCTGCAGGCCGGCGTTCTCTTCGCACGTCAACAGGAAGTTGCGCACGTCGAGGCTTGACTGGAAGCCGACGACATCGCATCCAAGCAGCCCCTCGAGGATCGCATCGCGCATCGCCTTCGGCAACACCTTCCAGTACTGCGGCGTGGGCCACGGCACGTGCACGAAGTGCTGGATTATCGCCGCTGGCAGCGCGGTTCGCACCAAACGAGGGACGAGATAGAGCTGGTAGTCGTGGACCATCACGAGGGGACGGCTCGGCGCCGCGCGGGCGACCTCGATCACCTTTTCGGCCATCAGTCGGTTGACCTCGACATAGCCCTCCTCCCATGCCTGGTGGATGCGGTCGTCGATCACCGGCTCGTTGCCGAGGTCCCAGAGGTAGTGCTGGATGAACCAGAGCACCGGGTTGGCGAAAACCCCGTAGTACAGCTCGTACTGCTCTTTGGTCGGCACCGCGTAGTGCAGGCGGCCGGTGGAATTGAGGAGCGGGACGGTGACCGCGGCCCCCTGGGTGGCAGCGATCTGTCGCTCTGCCTCATTGCGAGCGCATGCGACCCAATCGGCCTCAGTCGCCTCGGCCAGGGTCAGCAGCGCGGTGATGACGCCGCCGGACCCGCGCCTGAAGCCCCCTTCCGGCCTCGGCTCGGACGGCGCTCGATTGCAGACCAGGATGGGGGAGACGTCGGGAAGCGTTCGCGTGACGTAGGCCCGCATGGCGGATCCGGGACTTCCCCTCTCGACCGATACGGGTACCTCTTCGGCGATGCTCACCCCGCCACTATCACAGGGTGCGGCCGGAGATGCCGACCGGATCGGCCGGCCCACCGGCCGCACCCTGGGTCGGCTTACCGGACGAAGGCTGAGCGATCGAGTGGGAGGTCGCGGAGCCTGATGCCCGTGGCCCGAGCTAGCGCGTTTGAAATCGCTGCCGGACCGGGCACAGCGGGCGGCTCTCCGACGCCCTTGGCGCCCAGCGGCCCGACCGCCGAAGCCACCTCGATCAGCTTCACGTCGATGTCGGGCAGCTGGTCGGCGGTGGGGAGCTCGTAGTCGAGGAAGCTGGAGGTGCGCAACTGGCCGTCGCCGCTGTACGCCAGCTGCTCGCCGAGCGCGCGTCCCAGGCCCTGGACGACGCCACCGTGGATCTGGGCAATGGCCTCGGGCGGGTTGATGGCGCGCCCGACATCCTGGATGGCCGCGTAGCCAGTCAGCTGAAACTCGCCGGTCTCGGCGTCGGTGCGCACGCGTGCGATGTGGACCGTGAACATCGGGGACGCCTCCTGGACCGCCGAGCGGCCGGTGGCCTGGATCGGCCGGTACCGACCCATGAACTCGGTGCTCATGGCGACCAGCTTGGTGATCTCGACGTACCGCTCCGGAACGCCGCGCACCGCGACGCGGCCGTTGACTATCTCGAGGTCCTCAGGCGCCGCTTCCAGCTCATTGGTGGCGATCTCGAGCAGCTGACGCCTCGCCTCGGCTGCAGCCTCGTGCACCGCGCCTCCCATGCTGTAGGTGACCTGGCTCCCAGCGGCCAGCGGCCCGAACGGCGCGACCCCGGTGTCGCTCGTCTCGATGCGGACCTTGTCCAGCGGGACGCCGAAGGACTCAGCGGCGATCATCGCCAGACCGGTCGAGGATCCGCTGACGTCGACGGTTCCGACGTGGACGGTCAGCGTGCCGTCCGGCTCGACGCGGCAGCCCGCCGACGCCGGCGTGCGCGCGCCGCCCCACGACCCGAGCGCGATCCCGACCCCTTCGCCTTCGCCGCAAGGTTCCGTGTAGAGGGGGTGCTTCTGGGCCTCCTCGAGGCACTCGACCATCGCGATGCGGGGCCACGGCTTGCCGTCACCGCCCGGGTCGCCCTCGCGCGAAGCGTTGCGGAGGCGCAGCTCGATGGGATCCATGTTCAGCTTGAGGGCTAGCTCGTCGAGCGCTGATTCGAGCGCGAAATAGGCCTGCGGCGCGCCGGGTGCTCGGTAAGCCTCGACCGGCGTCTTGTTGGTCGAGACCTCGAAACCCGTGATCTCGAAGTTGGGGCATTGGTAGGTGCCCGTGAGGAATGACGCGGTTATCCCGCCGTGCCAGCCCGCGGTGGCGCCGTTGTCGTAGTGGTAGCGGGCGCGGAGGGCGACCAGCGTGCCATCGCGCCTGGCGCCCAGCTCCATGTCGAAGCTCGCCGCGGGAGCAGATCGCGCCACGGCGAACACCTGCTGGCGGGTGAGGTTGAGCCGCAGCGCGCGACCAGTTCGCCGCGCGAGCAGCACGAGGAGCGTCTCCAGGAGAGTGACCTTGCCGCCGAACCCTCCGCCCACTGCCATCGGGATGACACGCACTTTGTAGGTCGGTATCCCCAGCACCTTTGCGACCTCGTCGCGAACGTGGAACGGGCCTTGCGTCGGCGCCCAGACCGTCATCCCGCCGTCGGGCTCGGGGCGGACCATCGAAACGTGCGGCTCCATCGGCGAGTGGTGCACGCCCGCGAGGCTGTAGGTGGACTTGACCACGACGTCGGCCGATTTGAGCGCGGCATCCGTGTTGCCCCGCTTGATGCTGATTACGCTGCTGACGTTCGGTGGTTTGCGGGGCGCTGTCCCGGTTGACTCGGAGTCGGTGCCCGCGCCGTGCATCGATGCGTCGGCGGCGTCAGCCTCCTCTTCCGCGTCGAGCACTCTGCCTGCCCCCTCGCGCATCGCAAGTGCGGGGTCGACCGTCACTGCCAGCGGTTCGTAATCGACGTCGACAAGCGCGGCGGCGTCGGCGGCCGCGGTCTCGGTTTCGGCGATGACGGCGACGACCGGCTGGCCCACATAGAAGACGCGACCCACCGCCAGCGGTTTCTCGGGGCTTGGCGCGCTGTTGCTCGGCAGGTCCGCGCCTGCGACCACGTCGATGACGCCAGGCGCAGAGCGCGCAGCCGTGGTGTCGATGCTGCGGATGTTCGCGCTGGCCTGGTGGCTGAGCACAAGCTGCACGTGCAGCAGGCCTGGCAGGTCGACGTCGGCGGTGAAGCGCGTCGCCCCGGAAACCTTCTCGGCCCCCTCGAGCCGCCGATGCCCAATCCCAACAACATTCATGACTCGATCATCCTAGTTTCAATAAGAAGTCTCCTCCCCACGCCGTCGGCGCGGGGAGGTGGCCCGAAGGGCCGGAGGGGGGCACCTCCTCCAGGCGGAGGTGGCCCGAAGGGCCGGAGAGGGGCACCCACTCCAGGCGTGCGTACGCCCACTCTTGCAAAACCGTTCTGTGCGGACCGTTAATCCACCCCGGCTAGTGCTTGAGGATCCTCGCGTCGGTCCACGCGAAGTCGTAAAGCGCGTTGCCTCCGACCCCCTTGACCCACGGATGCACGAGGTACTCCTGCACTCCGTACACCAACGCGGCGTAAGCGACATGACTGATCAGCGTCTGACCCGCAGCCTTATAGTCCGCCAGCGCGGTCGTGAGTGGCTTCGCGTCAGCCGCCTTCACCGACTTGTCGAATATCGGATTCGAGTAACACGAGCCTCCTGACGGAGCTCCAACCACGAACAGGTAGTCGAACCAGTTCTGCGGGTGGTCGTAGTCAGCTCTCCAGCTCTGCCTGAACAGTGGGTACGCGCACCTGCCATTGCGCTTGTCGAAAAACGTCTTGCGATCGATCTCGACGCACTTCACGGCAACGCCCAGGTTCTTCTGCCACTGCGCTACCAGGTTCGCGCACACAGCCTTGTTGAAAGGATCGGTGTCATACGTATAGGTGAGCCCTTTCACCTTGGTACCTTTCGGATCCCATTTCTGCAACTCGGCCTTCGCGGCAATGGGGTCGAATTTCGTGTTCACGTCGGCGCCGTCCCCGATGTATCCAGTGAGACCCTTGCTGATCACCCCGCCGGTGGCCGGCACGCACGCGGTCCCCTGGTTGCACACCGCTGCGGCGAGCGCATTCCGATCGATCGCGGTCGAAAACGCGTGGCGCCCGGCCAGCCCGTTGGCAACACCGGCAAAGGGCCCGCTGCTGATGTTGAAGGCCGCCCAGAATGTGAGGCCCGAGGGGATCACTTGCAGCTGGCTCTTCAACTTCGCGTCGGTCGTATACCGAACCGCGGCGGCAGGTGCGAGGCCCTGGCGCGCGTAACCGATGACGCTGTAGACGCCCGACTCATACCTCGTCACCTGCACGGCCTGGTCGGCGATGACGTCGATGTGCACGTGGGTGATCGCGCCGGTGGATCCGCCGAACCAATGTGGCACGGCTTCGAAGTCGAGAGCCTGCCCGGCCGAGCGTGCGGTCATGCGGAAAGGGCCACTGCCAATAAGCGTTTGTGGCTGAGTGAACCAGACGCTGTCACCGGCTGACGCGATCACCTTGCTGTCGACGACCCAGAATGGCCAAAGCGCGACGGTGGTGGTCCAGTAGCCTGCCGGCCTCGTCAGCGTAGTCGTGAATGAATAGTCGTCGAGCTTGACGAGACCGCTCATCTTGGTTGCGCGGCCGTCGACGACAGCCTGGTAACCGACGATGGGCTGAAACAGGCTCGCGTAGTCGCCCTGCTTCGCGGCAGCGCGGTTCCAGCTGTAGATGAAGTCGTCGGCGGTGATCGGGTCGCCGTTCGAGAACTTGGCGTCGTGACGCAGCTGGAAGGTGTAAGTCAGCCCGCTCGCTGACGCGATGGGAGGACCGGTCGCCAGGTCGGGCACCTCCTGAAGCTTCTGATCGAATTTGTAGAGTCCGGAGAAGACGTTCCGAAGAACCTCGACGTCCGTCGGTGTCGAGATCTGCGCCGGATCGAAATCGGCAACGTCCTGCGCAATCGGGAAGCTGAGGGTCTGGTCACTCGCGAGCACCTCGCGCGCAGAGCCTCCGCCGAACGGGGCCAGGATGACGACGGCGACCAAAAGGGTGGTCAGCACGAGCACGACCAGGGCCGCCGCGAGCGCGATGCGAATCCCTCTCACGTGGTCAGCACAACCTTTCCGGTGCTCTTGCCCGCGGCGACCGATGCAAGCGCGGCCGGCGCTTGGTCCAGTGGCAGGCGAGCAGAGATCAGCGGCTTGACCTTTCCGGCCGCGTAAAGATCGCAGAGGGCTCGAGCGGCAGGTGCAATGAGCTCCGGCGCGCGCGTCTTGTACAGGCCCCAGTGCAAACCGACAACCGAGTAATTCTTGACGAGCACATGGTTGGTGGCCGCCTGCGGGATGCGTCCCGATGTGAAGCCGACAACGACGATGCGTCCTTCGAACGCGATGCATTTGGTCGAGCGGTCGTACACATCGCCGCCGACAGGGTCGAAGATGACGTCGGCACCGCGTCCGCCGGTCAGCTTCTTCACCTCTTCGGCGAAATCCTGCGTCTTGTAGTTGATTGCGTGGTCAGCTCCCATGCGCTTGCACACCTCGAGCTTCTCGTCTGTACCGGCGGTCGCGATGACCATCGCCCCGGCGGCTTTCCCGAGCTGAATCGCCGCAGTACCAACTCCACCGGCTCCGGCGTGGACGAGGAGGGTTTCGTTGGGCTTCAAGTTGGCTCGGCGGTGAAGGCCGAACCAGCCGGTCTGGTAGGTGAGTGTGAAACCAGCCGCGTCTTCGAATGACATGTCGGCGGGCATGGGGGAGACCGCGGACGCCACGGCGTCGGCGATCTGAGAGTAGCCGCCTCGAGTCAGGCCTCCGCTGTCGAGGAGCGCCATCACCCGATCGCCGGCCTTGAAGCCGGAGGCTGCGGGCGCCGCGGTCACCTCGCCGCTGACCTCGACGCCCGGGACGAACGGGAGCGCCGGCTTGGATTGGTAGGTGCCGGCGACCATGAGGGCGTCCGGGAAGTTGATGGCCGCGGCGCGAACGGCGATCCGCACCGAGCCATCGGCCGGCTCGCCGGCCTCGACGTCCTCGAAGCGCAGGACCTCAGGCCCGCCGAGCTCCCTGACCACCCAGGCTTTCACGGGCACCATCCTAGGGGCCCGGCTTGTCTCCTCCCTGGGCCGTAGGCGTGGGGAGGTGGCCCGCAGGGCCGGAGGGGGGCACATACTCCCAGCGCCTCTGGAGCTTACGAACAGTAGCCTACCGATCCTTATACGAGCCTCTACCCATCCTTAATCAACCGCTGGCAGGATGTGTTGAGCAGCCGGCGGCCGTAGTTCTGCGGGGGAGGATTTGGACATGTTCTTGCGCATTACAGCCCTGCTCGCTCTGTGCAGCATCTCGGTCTGGCCGAGCGGCGTGTTTGCGGACAGCGGCTCAGGCCGGCTCGGGTCGATCAA
>JBGQGI010000079.1:0-6991 GCA_041497375.1 Candidatus Dormibacteraceae bacterium
ACGAATACTGGATCGCCATCTACCCCGCCACGATCAGCGGGCGTCGTTTCCGCCGCCAGACATAACGAAAGGGCCGGAGAGGTTCCGGCCCCTAGCTCAGGTTGTGGTCGCGCTCAGGCCTTGACGGGCGTGGCGGCTTTGACCGGGGTGCCGGCTTTGACCGGCGTGGCGGCTTTGACCGGGATGGTCTTGGCCAGCGGCTTGCCGTTGGTGGCGGCAGCCCGCGGGACGCTGATCTCGAGCACGCCGTTGTCGTACTCGGCCTTGATGTCGCTCTCTTTGATGCCCTTCGGGAGAGATATGTGCCGCTCGAAAGCTCCGTAGCTGCTCTCCTTCCGGTAGTACCCCTCCTCCTTGACTTCCTTGTCGAACCTGCGCTCGCCGGTCACCGTGAGGTCGTCCGCTTCGAACTTCACGTGGATGTCCTTCGGGTCCATGCCGGGCAGGTCGATGCGAATGACGTAGTCCCCGTTCCGAGCGAAGACGTCAGCCGTCGGGATGAATTGCTTGCCCGGAGCCAGCGCGAGAAGCGGCCGGAACGGCCAAGGGCTGGTCAGGGTGCGGAAGAACTCCGCAAATGGACGGTCGAGCTCGACGAGCTCATCTGAAACGGTGCGTGCTGTCATCATGCGCCTCCTTATTTCGACGAACTGTTGATTGATTTCACGCTAGCTGCCCGCTCGCGCGGTGCAAAGGGCCGTAGGTCGGTTGGGTAGCGGGACCAATCGACTCAGGACGATCAGGCCACGGGGCCTGTTCTCACCGGGTCGTTGGGCACTCCCACCAGAGCGCCCCGCAGCGCGAATCTGGATGCACGATGGCTGAGCTGGTACTTCAGGAATTTCCGGTTGTTGCGAGCGGCGGACACGTAGCAACCAAGGTGGTCCGGCTGCGCGACGGCAGGCGGCTGGCCTACTCCGAGCTGGGCGATCCCGACGGCTTGCCGGTCTTCCACCAGCACGGAATGCCCGGATCGCGATTGGAGCACGAGGCCGAGCCGGACCTCTACCGCTCGCTGGGCGTCCGGGTGATCACTCCGGACCGTCCCGGCTACGGCCTATCCGATCCCCACCTCCACCGGCCCCTTCTCGATTGGCCGTCGGACATCGCCGAGCTGGCGGACCGTCTCGGCATCCACCGCTTCGGGATCACAGGTCTCTCGGGTGGTGGCATTTACGCCCTGGCGTGCGCGGCTGCAATTCCAGACCGGCTCACCGGGGTGGTCGCGACGGGTTGCCCCGGACCGATGCAGCGGGAAGGCGCCCTGGCCGGCATGCGGTTCATGACGCGCGCCGGAGTATGGCTTGGATCTCGCGCACCGTGGCTGCTCGACGGTGCAGCAGCCGTGGTCGGCCAGCTCGTCCGCCGATACCCACGGTTCTTCGTGGAGCAGGCCAAGCGAGACAAGCCACCGGTCGACCGGCGCTGGCTCTCGATGCCTTCTGTCAGCCGGGGAGCTGCCGACACCCTGCGTGAGGCGCTCCGGCCGGGAGCTTGGGGTTATGTCGAAGACATTCGCGCCCTGGCGCGGCCGTGGGGCTTTGCGCTCGAGGACATCCGTGTTCCGGTGCAGCTGTGGCATGGGGACGAGGACACCGTCATCCCCATGCACCACGGCCGTTATCTTGCTTCCGTCATCCCTGGCGCCACGCTTAGGATCTGCCCTGGGGAGGCTCACATGCTGATGTGGAATCACATTGGCGAGATCCTCATGGCGGCTGCAGGAAAGCCGTCATCGCCCGCGCTGACGGAAAGACAACGGAACGTCAGTCCCATCACGGCCGGGTCATTGGACCCTGCCCAGCCACCAGATGCCTGGCGGACACTCATCTCATCCTGAATTGAGGTGAATGAGATGTTCAAGCACATCCTTGTCGCAGTCGACGGTTCCACCTACTCGCAGCAGGCGCTGCCAACAGCGATCGAGGTCGCGCGGAAGTTCAATAGCGATGTCCTCGTCGAGCACGTGAGCGAGCACGACCGCGGACGTGCTGTTGTCTTCTCATCCGAGAGCTCTGCCGACGCCACGCGGCTCGTCGGCAACGCGGTCAAGCTGATTCGCGACGCCGGCATCACCGTCAAAGGCCACTTGAGTGACGTCGGCGCCGGCCACGTGGCGAAGGCAATCGTGGAGACGGCGAACACCAACCACATCGACCTGATCGTCATGGGTTCACGCGGCCTTTCAGATGTCGAGGGCTTGCTTCTCGGCAGCGTCACGCACAAGGTCATCCAGATGGCGAACGTACCTGTGCTCGTCGACCGGACCCGTGCAGTCAGGGAGACGAGCGCTGAAGCGGCGCCCGAGGCGATACGAAAAGCCGCCCTCGTCACCGGATAAGCGACCGAATCCTCGGATCAAGAAAAGTCATCCGGCCAGGGCTTGCAGCACCCTGGCCGGATTGACTTCAAGCGACGTCAGCGGTCCGAAACCATGGCTTCCCGATCAAGGTTCTCCATGTGGAAGAACAGGGGCACCAGTCCGACCACCGCAAGCACAAGGAACATCGGTACGGCGGCGGCTGAGGCCACGGACGATGTCGGGTCAGCCGTGGAACCAAACCACTGGTCCGCAGCCACTCCCAGGCCCTCGATGACGTACATGACCAGGAGCAAGCCGCTGAGCACATAGCCCCATGCGGCGCGGCGCCACAGCCAGACCGCTGAGACACCCATGAGAGGAAGCCAAATCGCCAGGTCCTGCACGAACACCGGGTTTGTCGGCAGTCCGGTTCCATTCATGAACTGCGGCGCGGCGGTGCTCAGCATGCCCGGTACCACCTGCCAGAGCCAGGCGAGCGAATTCAAACCAACGATCACCAGCAAGTACGCTGCGATGGCGCGCGCCGGCAGCTTCCGCGAGTACCGCTCGGCGAAGGACGGGACGTCCATCGCGTGCAGCACGGCCGCCATCGACCCCATCGATAGCGAGAGCGTGGCGACATACAGAAGGAAGATGCTGTTGAACGGCGTGGCAAACAGGAATAACACTGAGTTATAGGCGATGTAAGCGGTCGCTCCAAGCCAGGCGATGACCGCTCGTGCGGACCCGGTGGCAGCGACCAGCATGGACAGCGCGAGCGCGGGAACGGCGACCACCAGCAGGACCAGCGCGGTGCCTCGGGCTGAGCCGTTCATGACCGCCGGCCCGCGCAGAACTCCAGGCACGAAGAACGTGATGGCAGCAGCCATCGCTGTGATGAAACCAAGAGATCCCGAGACCCAGTAAGGCGCGGTGCCCGGCCACAGGCCAGCCTTCTGCGCCGGAGCCTCGACAACCACCAGGTATTCGCGTCTGCGATACAAGGTCGATGCCATGTTTACCTCCTCAATCGTCCAGCTCATCGCCGGGTAATCGATAAATTGCCAATTCGAACGTTGAGGCGGCATCGCTGGGGAAGCCAGAGTCGAGGGTCACGTCGAACCAGGGTCGGGGGCCACTGTCGCCACGCATCGCGCTTTGTGTTGTTGGCCTGGGCGCGTGCATTCTGGGCGGTCGGCGGCAAGATTCAGAAACTGGAGCCGGGAGCCGCATTCGGCGCGTCTCCCACTTTTTATGCTCAGCTGACTCCCGGCCTGGTCATCAAGCCCGCGGCCGCCGCACCGTCCAACGCGATGCCAGCCGCTCGATTCTCATGACGGCGTCCGGTGGCCTCCAATGGGCGATTGGCAGGTGGGGCCGCTGCGGGCCACGGCCGAAGAAGAACGACTTGCCGAACTCGACCAATGTCAGGTAGACGATCACCATCAGCACCAGGATCGCGAGAAAGCCGAGAGGCAGAGGCGTGAACCCGAACAGGGCGCCGAGGGGTGTGAACGGGAGGAAGAGGCCCACCGCCACGCTGGCGATGGTTCCCAAAGTCAGCGCCAGACCAGGACGGCTGCGGAAGAACGGTGACCGGCGCGTGCGAATGGCGAAGATGACCAGGCTCTGCGTCGCCAGCGACTCGGTGAACCACGCTGTCTGAAACAGGCTTCCGCGCGCGTGGAATACGAACAGCATGACCGCGAAAGTCATGAAGTCGAAGATCGAGCTGATCGGGCCGAAGAAGATCATGAAGCGGCGGATCAAGCGGATGTCCCACTGGGCCGGGCGCTGCAGCATCTCGGGATCGACTCGGTCGGTCGGGATGGTCATCTCGCCGCTGTCGTAGAGCAGGTTGTTGAGCAAGATCTGGGTCGGGGTCATCGGCAGAAAGTTCAAAAGCAGCGAGCCACCCGCCGCGCTGAACATGTTGCCGAAGTTGGAAGAGGTCCCCATCAGCACGTACTTCATCGTGTTGGAGAAGATCCGCCGGCCCTCGAGAACGCCCCCGGCCAGGATGCCGAGGTCCTTGCCCAACAGGACGATGTCGGCGGCGTCTTTCGCGACCTCGCTGCCTGTGTCGACCGAGATTCCGACGTCGGCATCACGCAGCGCCACGGCGTCATTGACACCATCGCCGAGGAAGCCGACGTCCTTGTTGAGGCCGCGGTGGGCGGTGATGATCCTCGACTTCTGTTCCGGCGAGACCCTCGCGAATATTCCTGTTCGCGGAATCCGCTCCAGCAACTCCGTGTCGCTCATCTTCTCGAGCTCAGGCCCGGTGATCGCCTCACCGAAGTCGAGGCCGAGTGAGCTGCAGACGGACTCGGCCACCAGCACGTTGTCGCCGGTGACGAGCTTGACCTCGATCCCAAGGGCTTTGAGCTGAGCCAGAGAATTGGCAGCGTCGGCCTTGGGGGCGTCGAGAAACGTGATGAAACCCTTCAGCTCGAGCTGCTGCTCATCGGACAGCGCGCAGCGGGCCTGGTCTCCCCAGGCGCGCGTCGCCACTCCGACCACGCGCGCGCCGGAGGCGAACATCCGGTCAACGCTGGCCTGGGCTTCCGGCGCCACGTTGACGCAACGGGCCAGGAGAGATTCCGGAGCCCCCTTGGTCACCAGCATCCGAACGCCGTCAGGACCTTCGACGAGGGTCGACATCAATCGGCGCTCGTGATCGAAGGGCAGCTCATCGATGCGTCGATAGCCGGGCGGCGGGGCTCCGGCGCTTAGCAACGCCTCATCCAGGGCGTTGCCTGACGCTCCAGGATCCAGGCTCGCGCCGGTGGCGCAGAGAAGGCCGAGGCGCAGGACCTCATCGCTCGAGACCCCGGCCGGGTCGATCGCCTTCTCGTAGCTGATCCGGCCTTCGGTTAGGGTGCCTGTCTTGTCGGTGAACAGGATCTCGATGTTTCCGAGGTCCTCGATGCTGACCAGCCGCTTGACCACGACGCCCTGGCGAGCGAGCCGTCGAGCCCCCGAAGCCAGGCTGACGGTGACGATCGCCGGAAGGAGCTGCGGGGTGAGCCCGACCGCGATCGCAAGAGAGAACAGCGCCGATTCAAGGATCGGCCGCCCGAGCAGCGAGTTCGCCACGAAGATGCCGCCCGCGAGCAAGGCAGTCACGCGGACGAGCAGGATCGAGAAGCTGCGCAGCCCGCGTTGAAAGACGGTTTCCGGCTGCCTCTCGCCCAGCCTGAGCGCGATCTTGCCGAACGCCGTGCGTGGCCCGGTCTGGAGAACTATGCCGCTGGCAGTCCCGCCCCGCACCGTCGTGCCCATGTAGGCGATCGACCGCAGACCGAGCTCCATAAGGTCCGCCTGCTGCTCCGGCTCAGGCCGCTTGGTCTTTGGCATCGCCTCACCGGTGAGGACGGCCTCGTCGCACTCGAACTCTCTGGCTTCGAGCAAGCGCAGGTCTGCCGGAACGAGGTCGCCCGTTCGAAGCACAACGACATCACCCGGCACCACCTCAGTGACATCTACTGCCGCTGGAGCGCCATCTCTGAGGACCAACGTCCGGTGGCGGATGCTGGCGTGCAGCGCTTCGACAACTCGCTCAGATCGGTACTCGTTGAAGAACCCGAGGCCGACGCTGAGGCCGACGATGGCCAAGATGATGATTGCATCTGTGTGCTCGCCGACGATCAGGGAAACGATCGTCGCCGCGGCCAGCAGGATCAGCAGCGGATTGCGCAGCTGGCGTCCGAGCACCGCCAGAGGCTGCGCACCGTGGCTCCGAATCGCATTGGGGCCAAAGTGGCGGAGCCGGACTGCCGCCTCCTGAGCCGGGAGGCCGGAGTCGGCACTGGCCAGCCGGGCGACAACCTCAGCTGGGTTCAGCCGTGCAGCTTCGATGAGCTCGACACCTGTCAGCATCGGCGAGGGAGTCCGGGCGCCCGCAATCGTCACGCGCCTCATTTAACTCTCGCCGGCCACCAGCGCGGTCAGAGTCGAACGGCCCGTGCGCGCAAGGTCAGCTGTACATATCGCAAATTGGCCGGAAGCGTCAGCGTTGCAGTGTGAAAGTAACCGAGATCATGTCTAAGCCCGTGATCACGGTCGCGCCCGAGGCGGGAATCAAGACGGCAGCCGAGCTCCTGGTGGAGCACGACATCTCCGCGCTACCGGTGGTCGACTCGAAGGGCCGCCTCGTGGGCATCGTCTCGGAGGCTGACCTGATCTCCATTGAGGCGAGACCGGATCCGCGCTCGCAAGCGACGCCGCTGGCGCCGACTGCCGGCACCACACCGAGGCATGTCGCCGAGGTAATGACCCGAGACGTCGTCGTGGTCAGCGCCGGGAGCGAGGTCGCGCAAGCAGCAAGGATGATGTTGAGCAGGGATGTGAAGCGAGTCCCCGTCATGAGCGGGCGCCGCCTGGTCGGGATCGTCAGCCGCCGAGACCTGGTCAAGGTCATCGCCCGGGCGGACGAGCAGATCGAGGCCAAGATCAACAGCCTGCTGGCCGAGCTGGGGCTGACGACCGCAGGAGCCACAGTCAAAGTCACCTCTGGCGTGGCCACGGTGCCGGTTGATTACCAGGGAGACGCCCGCCGGCTGGTGGAGTCGGCAGTACTCCAGGTCGCCGGCGTGCTCGAGGTACGTTTTGCCGCGGCGGGCCACGGCGCCAAGGTCCCCTAGAGAACGCCGATGTTGCGCTGGGAGCTGCGCCACCGACCGACGC
>JBGQGI010000080.1:0-6956 GCA_041497375.1 Candidatus Dormibacteraceae bacterium
ATGTGGCGCCACCAGAGCTCGCGGATCGCGCGCTTCAGGGCCACGCCGTAGGGGCCGTAGTCGTAGAAACCCGAGAGGCCGCCGTAGATCTCGGCGCTGGGAAAGATGAAGCCGCGGCGCTTGGTGAGCGCCACGACTTTCTCCATAAGCTGGTCTCGTGCGACCGTCATCAGTTCCTGATTCTCATTTGGTGGAGGAACTGTAGCGACTTCAGGCGCCTGTCCAGGTGATGCTCCAGCTGGGTTGTCAGAACTCCCTCGATCGCATCGATCAGCATCGGCTCCAGCTTGAGGCGCCTGTAGGTCGCGATGTCCCCACTTGCCATCAGCCTCAACACCTTGATCGCCGCCAGCGGCACCTGGCTCATTCCCGGCAACGCGCAGTTGTCGCACAGGAATCCGCCCGCCGCCGCGCTGAACGCTGCCGGCTTCGGCGCCAGTGGCTTCTCGCACGACGCGCACACTGCCAGCTGGGGCGCGTAACCGAGCAAATCGAGAGCCGCCATCATGAAGTAGGCCGACGCCCGCCTTGGGTCCGTCTCCCTCGCCAGCTCGTCGAGCGCCATCACCGTGAGCTCGTACACGCCGTCGACCGGATGCCTGTCCTCGCACACCCGCTCCGCCAGCTCCGCGATGAGGGCCGCGTGCGACATCACCTCGACGTCGCCCGGAATCCTCAGACCCGGCAGCCGCTGCACCTGGGCGATCACGTCGAGGTCCCCCCTCCCCTTTGCCAGCAGCAGGTCGACGTGCCCGTAAAGCTCGAGCGACGGTCCGAGCTTGCTCTCTGGCCGCCTCACTCCCTTCGCGATCGCCCCGACCTTGCCATGTGATCGCGTCAATAACGTGAAGATGCGGTCGGCCTCGCCATAGTCGAGCTTTCTCAGCACGACAGCCCGGTCGCTGTAAGTGGGCAGGCTAGCCCTCCGCGGCTTGCGCCTCGGCGCCGTCCCTGTCGGCGTGCGCGGACTTCTTCAGGCCGGCGGCGACGAGTGTCTCTTCCGGCCATGGCACGTCGGCCGTGAGCTTCACCCACTCGATGCGGCGCCCCTTCACCTTCTCGACGCTCCACGTGGCGCGGCCGCCCTTGAACGAGTCGCCGGCACTCGCGATGTGGCCCAGCTGCGCGTGAACGTAGCCGCCCACGGAGTCGTAATCGCCCGACTCCTCGATCGCAAGGCCCAGTCTCGAATTCAGCTCCTCCAGCGGGAACCGCGCATCGACCCTCGCTTCGTGGTCGTTCAGCACCACGAGCTGCTCCTCCTCAGCGGAGTCGTACTCGTCGCGGATCTCCCCGACGATCTCTTCGAGCAGGTCCTCGAGCGACACCAGGCCGGCGGTGCCTCCGTACTCGTCGAGCACGATCATCATGTGCACCTTTTCGGTGCGCATCTCATGCAGCAGCTCATCGACTTTCTTTTGCTCGGGCGTGAACTTGATCGGACGCAGGATCTTCTCGATGTCGAACTCCTGCGTGGTGCTCAGCGTGTAGTAGAGCAGCAGATCCTTAGTGTGCAAGAGGCCGACCACGTGATCGATGTCGCCGTCGTACACCGGCAGGCGCGTGTGCCTGTGCTCCTTGAACACTTTGACTATGTCTTTCAATCCCGCGTGCTTTTCGACCGCGACGATGTCGGTGCGGGGCACCATGATCTCGCGCACGGTCTTGTCACCGATCTCGATGATGCCGTGGATCATCTGGTGCTCCTGCTCTTCGATAACGCCCTGCTCCTCCGAGACGTGGAGCAGCGTGAGCAGCTCCTGCTCGGTGAGGTACGGGGCGCGGGCGGCGCGGCCGCCGGTGAGCGTGCGCGAGACGATGGTGACGGCCCACAGCACGGGACCGAGCGCTGTCGCCAGGCGGTCGACCGGTCCGGCCGCCGCGAGGGCGACGCGTTCCGCGTAGCGGATGGCGAGCGTCTTCGGCGTGACTTCGGCGGCGATGAGGAGGATCACCGACAGCACGAAGGAGACGAGCAGCGCGAGCCAGAGGTGAAAGTCGGCGGGAACGCCCCACTTCGCAAATAAGGAATCGGTGAGGAGGGTCGTCACAGTCGAAGCGACGATCAGCGCCAGGGTGTTGGTGAACAGGACTGTGGAGAGGTAGCGGTTCGGATCCGCGCGGAGGTGCTGCAGGATTCCTGCTGCCTTGCTGCCCTGCTCCGCCAGGAATCTCACCCTGAGCCGGCCGACCGAAGTGAGGGCTGTCTCCGTGCCGCTCGCTGCGGCGGCGACGAAGAAACAGATGATGAGCACGATTAGCTCGAACCACTCTGTTGCGTTCACAGCCGGCGGATTATCGGAAGAGCTCGCTGACGCTCCGGTTCTCGTGTACCCGGATGATCGCCTCCGCGAGCAGAGGTGCCACCGACAGCACCGTGATGAGGCCGTCTTCGAGCTTGTCGGGCGGAATCGGCACGGAGTCGGTGACGATGACTGCGTCCACCTGAGCCTTTTTGAGCCGCTCGATCGCGTTGCCCGTGAGGACGGGATGTGTGGCTGCGATCAGCACTTTTCTGGCGCCCTGGTTGCGCAGTGACTGGGCGAGCTTGGAGATAGTGCCGCCCGTCGTGATGATGTCCTCGACCACGACGCAGTCGCGGCCCTTCACGTCGCCCGAGACCGCGATCATCTCGACCTCGTCGTCGCCGGTGCGCCGCTTGTAACCGAAGGCGATGGGCGCCTTGAGCTGGTTGGCGACGAGCTCCGCTCTTCGGCCGCCACCCGCGTCAGGTGCGACGACTGTGAGATTCTGCAGGCCGAGTGTGAGCAGGTACTCGGAGATGATCCGGTGCGGCGAGAGATGGTCGGTGGGGACGTCGAAAAAGCCTTCGATGGCTTCGGCGTGGAGGTCGAGGAGGAGGAGCCGGTCCGCGCCCGCGAGGGTGATGAAGTTCGCCACCAGCTTGGCCGAGATCGGCTCTCTTGGTTGCGTCTTGCGCTCTTTGCGCGCGTAGCCGTAGTAGGGGACGACAGCGGTCACGCGGCCGGCGGAGGCTCTGCGCAGCGCGTCCAGGATGATGAAGAGTTCCATCAGGTGCTCGTTCACCGGCGGGCAGGTGGGCTGGATCACGAACACGTCGTGCCCGCGCATCGAGTCCTCGATCTTGACGTTGATCTCGCCGTCGGGAAAGCGCCTCAGTCTCGCGTCGGTTATTGGAACCTGGAGCCGGTCGGAGATCAGCTGGGCGAGTCCCGGGTTCGCGCTCCCGCCGATGAGCTTGAGGGCACCCCACGGGGATGCCTCCTCCCCGGTGAACTCGACTGCGGTGGTCAGTCTGCCGATCACTTTGCGTCGTCCACAGGTTTCTTGCGTATCACCCTAGCTGGAACTCCGACTGCTGTGGCGCCGTCGGGGACGTCCCTGGTCACCACCGAACCCGCACCGGTGCGGGACCCTTTGCCCAGTTTGACCGGGGCGACGAGCATCGTGTCGACCCCCACGAAGGCGCCGTCGCCGATCACTGTGCGGTTCTTGTTCTTGCCGTCGAAGTTGGCGGTGATCGTCCCGGCCCCAATGTTGGCGTCCTCTCCCAGGTCGGTGTCGCCCAGGTAGGACACGTGGGGCACGGCGCTGCCTCTTCCTACTTTGCTGCGCACCAGCTCGGCGAAGGAGCCGATGTGGACGTCCTCCGCGATCTGCGTCCCCGGCCGAAGCTTGGCGAATGGGCCACAGTCGGAACGGTCGCCGATCTTCGCGTCCTCTATGTAGACGTGGGGGCCGATGCGGCATTCCTGGCCGATCTCGGTGTTGCCCTTGATGATGGAGAAGGGCTCGATCGTCGTGTCCTGGCCGATGGTCACGGCGGCGTCGATGAAGGTGGTGTCGGGGTCTGTGATGGTGACGCCGCCTTCCAGCATGTGCTGATTGTTGATGCGTCTTTGCATGACGGCGGTGGCGGTGGCGAGTCTTGCGCGGTCCTTGACGCCGATCGCTTCGTCGGGGTTGTCGAGCTTGACGATGGTGACGGGCTTGAGGTGCAGGAAGACATCGGTGAGGTAGAACTCGCCGGCCTTGTTGTCGCTCTTGACATGACTCAGGGCCTCTTCCAGCTTGGCGCCGTCAAAGCAATAGATGCCGACGTTGACCTCGTGGTTGGTCCTCTTCAGCTCGTCGGTGGCGTCCTTGCGCTCGACGATGCGCTCCAGGGATCCGTCCTTCGCGTGGACGATGCGAGCGTCGTCTCGTCGCGGGTCGTCAACGCTGGCGAGGGTCGCCGGCGCTTTGGATTGTTGGTGGGCTTCGATGAGCCGTTTGAAGGTGTCGGCGGTGATGAGGGGGGCGTCGCCGTTGGCGACGATGACGTCCTTGCCGTTCAGATCCTTCGCGTTCAGCTGTTGCAGCGCGTGGGCGGTGCCGTGGGCCTCGCGTTGGTACACAACCGTGGCTCGGCCTTCCAGGTGGGCGGCGAGGTCGACCTGGTGCGGGCTGATGATGACCTTGACGTCTTTGGCACCTGCCTCGGTGAGGGCGTTGAGGATCCAGTCGATCATGGGGCGGCCGAGGATGGGATGCAGCACCTTGGGGGTGCGGGAGCGCATACGGGTGCCGTGGCCGGCGGCGAGGATGACGGCTGTCAGGGGTTGGCTCACAGGGCCTCCGGCGTTGCACCACTTCCCGCGCGTCGCGCGCGGGGACCCCAGTGGAAGGGGGAGGTGATTTTCCTAGTCAGGGTGAGCGAATTATACGGGGGGCAGTTTGGGGCCCGGATTGGGCGGGTTCGGGTGCGTCGACAGGCCTGATGCTCGCGCTTGGGTGGCGCGATTCTTAACAGGCAGGGTTGGCGGGCGCCGCACGGCGCGATCAAAGTGAGCGGGCAAGGTGCGTTGGCGAGGGGGAGGGTCGCCGACGTTGGAGGAGGGAGGGCCCCGGCGGGGGATAATCGGAGCGTGGCGGAGATGCCCGCGGTGAATCTCGAGGGTGCGGTGCCGTCGCACCTGCCCGTGCTGCCCCTCAAGTCCACTGTCGTCTTTCCGCGCATCTTCATTCCGCTCTCGGTCGGGCGGAAGCGCTCCCTTCAGCTGCTCGACGAGCTCACGGGATCGGAGCGACACATCGCCGTCGCAACGCAGCTGGACGAGCACCAGGAGGAGGTCGGCTTCGGCGACATCCATCACGTCGGCGCGATGGTGCGCGTGCAGCACATGCTCAAGCTGCCCGACGGCACCGTTCAGCTGGCGGTCCTCGGGCTGCGGCGGATCAAGCTCACCGCAGCGATTTCAGAGGAGCCCTACTTGACGTGCGCGGTTGAGATGCTCCCCGAGGCGCACACCACCATCCCCGCGATCGAGCGCGAGGCGTTGATGCGCCGCGCGACCTCGATGTTCCAGCAGCTGGTGGCGCTCGCGCCGCATCTGCCGGCGGAGCTGTCCGGTGGCGCGGCGGCCATCGACGACCCTCTGCACCTCGCTTACTACATCGCGAATCACACCCGCCTCACGACCGAGCAGAGGCAGGAGATCCTTGAGGTGGATTCGGCGAAGGTCAAGCTCGAGCGCTTGCTGGCGCACATGGCGCACGAGCTCGAGGTGCTGGAGCTGGGTCGCAAGATCCAGTCGCAAGCCGAGGAGTCGATGGGCAAAGCGCAGCGCGAGTACTTCCTCCGCGAGCAGCTCAAGGCGATCCAGCGCGAGCTGGGTGAGCTGGATTCGGAGCTGGGTGAGCTGGGCGAGCTGCGCGAGCGAATCGTGAAGGCAGGCTTGCCGCCCGAGGCCCAGCGCGAGGCGGACCGAGAGATCGCCCGCCTTGAGCGCATTCCGTCGGCTTCGCCCGAATCGTCGGTGATCCGGACCTACCTCGAGCTCATCGTTTCGCTGCCTTGGAACACCTCCACCGGCGGCGAGGTGGATGTCGTGGCCGCGAGAGCGATCCTGGACGCCGATCACTACGACCTCGACAAGGTGAAGCAGCGAATCGTCGAGCACCTCGCGGTGCGACGTCTGAAGCAGCTGCGCAAGTCGACCGAGCGTGGGCGCGAGCCCATCCTCTGCTTCGTCGGGCCGCCGGGCGTGGGCAAGACCTCATTGGGTCAATCGATCGCGCGTGCGATGGGCCGGAAGTTCGCACGGGCCTCCCTCGGTGGCGTGCACGACGAGGCCGAGATCCGCGGTCACCGCCGCACGTACATCGGCGCCATGCCGGGCCGCATCCTGCAGGCAATCCGGCGCGCCGAGTCGAACGATCCCGTGTTCATCCTCGACGAGGTGGACAAGATCGGATCTGACTGGCGCGGGGATCCATCGTCGGCTTTGCTGGAGGTGCTCGACCCGGAGCAGAACAAGGATTTCCGCGACAACTACCTGGACGTGCCGTTCGACCTGTCGAAGGTGATGTTCATCACTACCGCCAACTCTTTGGAAACCATCCCGCCCGCCCTGCGCGACCGCATGGAGGTGCTGAACCTCTCTGGTTACACAGAGGAAGAGAAGGTGCAGATCGCGGAGCGCTTCCTCGTGCCGAAGCAGTGGCTGTCCCATGGTTTGCGCACCGGCGAGATAACGCTGGCCGAGGATGCGGTGCGCGTGATCATCCGCGAGTACACGCGCGAGGCGGGAGTTCGCAACCTGGAGCGTGAGATCGCTTCGGTGATGCGGCGCGCGGTGGCGGACATGGCGGTGGGCAAACGGCCCGGACGCAAGGCTGTCGACATCCGTCGTGTGCGTGCTGCGCTGGGTAAGCGACGCTTCTATGACGACATCCGCGAGCGCATTGACCGTCCAGGTGTGGCGACGGGCCTCGTTTGGACGCCGACAGGTGGCGAGATCATCTTCGTCGAGGCAGCGCTGACCCCTGGTAAGGGAGAGCTCAAGCTCACTGGGCAGCTCGGCGATGTGATGAAGGAGTCGGCAGCGGCGGCGCTGTCTTACTTGAAGTCGCGCGCTTCCGATATCGGGATTGATCCGTCGCTGTTCGACAAGAACGACATCCACGTGCACGTACCGGCTGGGGCGCAGCCG
>JBGQGI010000081.1:0-6921 GCA_041497375.1 Candidatus Dormibacteraceae bacterium
GACGCGATCACCGTCACGCCAGGGGATGACGCCGGAATCGCGGCCCGGCGCATGGTCGAGAACGGAATCGGACACCTACCCGTCATCGAACGAGATTCGACCATCGGGATGGTGTCAAAGGGCGACCTGCTGGCAGTGGGTGTGGTGGCCGCGCCGCGCGAGCGTTAGTCGCCCCAAAGTGCGCCGCCCTCGCAGTTGCCTGGAAAAGCAAGTGTCCCGAGAAGACCTTTCTGTTTGCCCTTGAGTTCCCTATTCGTCTTTCGGCTTCCGGTCTTTTGACTTTTCGCCTAGGTCAACGGTCGGTATCTCTCGGTTTACCGTACTCAGTCCATCGGGACGTGATCAGCTTGCCACTGACGGCAGCTTCTAACGAGGGTCTTTCGACCCAAGGGATTCGGGACCGCGTCGCGCGGACTGAGCAGCCGCCGTCTGCACTGAAAGCTCGCGCCATGCTGCGTGCATGCCGCGAACGAGGACATCGAGGTCGGGCCAACACGCTCCATCGACGCAAACACTCAAATCAAGATTCCCGTCGTAGGAAAGCGCGGCAAACGACGCCGTCACGTTGCCGGCGACAGGGGTGACCGCGAAGGCGTCAAGGAGGCGTGCACCGACCACATAGAGCGGCATGGGAGGGCCGGCAAGGTTGGTCACGAGCACGTTGACGAGGTGCTGGCGCCGGATGAAAAACCGCGTCAGGCCGGACATGGCCAGCAGCACCATGAACAGCTGGGGCACGACGCCGCGCTGGCGGCGCTTGGCCTGCATCGTGTTCGCTCCGATCAAGGCCATGCGGGCGTTGGGGTCGCGCTCGTAAACGGGAAGCAGCACGATCATCGTCCCCGAGTGGTTCCCGATAGGCGCTGCCCGGTCGGCCGGGCGCAGGGCGACGGCCATCGATGCCCTGATCGCGACGCCCTCGACCTGCTCGCCTCTCGAGACAAGGACCTGGCGCAGCCCTCCAGCGATCACGTTGAGGATCAGGTCGTTGACCTTGACGCCACCGGCGCGCGCAACGGCCTTGGTCTCGGCCAGCCCGATACGCATCACCGCCACCTTCCTGCCGCGGGTGGTCGGCCGGTTGAAGGAGGTGTGCGGCGCCCCGGCTCCTTCGGTGGTCACGGACCACACGCCGCGGAGCGAACCGGCGGCGGATCGGCAAATGGCCAGTGGGTGCCCCAGCCGTCTCAATGCTCGCGCCGCCGCTGCCAGCTTCAGGGCTGCGCTGTCGCGGTACAGAAGACCGGCGGTGGGCGGCGGTGCGGGGGCCCATGAGACCGGCATCAGCGGCCGTGACTCAGGGCTCCAGTCGAACAGCAGCGAGACGATCTTGAGCAGGGCGGCGCCATCGGCCAGGACGTGGTGGAGCTTGAGGAAGACCCCGACCTTGCCCGGCGCATATCCCTCCAGGAACCACAGCTGCCAAAGTGGGCGCGCCCGGTCCATGAGAATCCCCATCTCGGCTTCCGCGAAGTGGATCATCTGCTCGTCGCCGCCAGGCGCCGGGAGTGTGATGCGAAGCACGTGGTTCTCGATTCGAAAGCCCGGGTCATCCACCCATAGCGGGCGGCCTTGCAACATTCGTGTCTTCCACAACACTCTGCGCAGCTCGGGAACCAGGTTGAGCCGGGCTTCGATGCCGCTCTGTATGGTTTCGATGCGGAGGCGTTGATTCCCATCGAGCAGCGGTCCCCCATCCAGGACTCCGATGGCCCCTACGTGCATGGGTGTGTCGGGCGCCTCGACCGCCAGGTTGGTCAGGTCAGGGAGACTGAGACGTTCGATCTCGGGCCGCTCGCGCATTGCCATTGACGATTGCCTTGTCTCAGCCTGGCCCCAGCGAGACCCCAACGGGAGGGTCCCCTGTCCCGCGCGCCTGGGCCGTTGGCCTCTATGTGCCGGATACGCGTCACGGCCTACTTGGTGAGAGATGCACAGACCAGGCGCGTCCGTTGCCATGGTCCCCGTGCGTTCGACCGCCCATGAGCTCCCGAGCTTGAACGGCCTCACCGAGGCGGAAGCGGCCCGCCGCACCGCCCAAGGCCTGGCCAACACGGTGGTGGATGTGAGCAGCCGCAGCCTGGGCGACATCCTCAAGGCCAACCTGCTGACGCGCTTCAACGCGCTGCTGGGATCAATGCTGGTCGTGATCCTGGTGGTCGGTCCGATCCAGGACGCCATCTTCGGACTGATCCTTGTCGCGAACGCTCTGATTGGCATCGGACAGGAGTTGCGGGCCAAGGTTACCCTCGATCGGCTTGCGGTCCTGGCGGCACGCCAGGCCACCGTTCTGCGTGATAGCAACGAGAAGAAGATCAGCGTCGCCGCCGTCGTCGAAGGCGACCTGGTCCTGATGGAGTCCGGCGATGAGGCGGTGGTGGACGGCATCCTCGAGTCAGACGAGCCGGTCGAGCTCAATGAAGCCCTCCTCACGGGCGAGTCGGTGCCGGTGACCAAGTTCCGTGGCGCCGAGGTGCTGGCCGGAAGCTTCGTGAGCGCCGGCCGGGGGCGATATCGAGCCACGAGGGTTGGCGAGGCTTCTTACGCGCGCCGGCTGACGGCGCAGGCCCGCAAGTTTCAGCTCGTCCGCTCGGAGCTGATGATGGGGATCAACCGGATCCTTCGGATCGTGACGTGGCTTGTCGTGCCCACCGCCGTGGTGCTGGTCATCTCACAGCTCAGGGCCAGCCCCTCCCTGCCCGACGCGATTCGCGGCTCCGTTGCGGGGGTCATCACGCTCGTGCCGGAAGGTCTGGTGCTGCTCACCAGCGCGAGCCTGGCTCTGGCGGTTGTCAGGCTGGGTCGCAAGCAGGTCCTCGTCCAGCAGCTGCCGGCCGTGGAGATGCTGGCAAGGACCGATGTGGTGTGCCTGGACAAGACCGGGACGCTGACTGAAACTGAAAGCTCGGTCGATACGGTCGAGGCGCTTTCGCCAGCCCTGGAATGGCAGCAGGCTCTTGGCGCGGTCGCCCACGCGGACCCGAATCCCAACCCGTCGATTCGGGCGATCGCCTCCGTCCATGCCGCGCCCCAAGGGTGGAGGCTCGAGTCGAGGGTGCCCTTCTCCTCGAGCCGCAAGTGGAGCGCCGCTCGATTCGCGGATCGCGGATGGTGGGTCCTGGGAGCGCCTGACGTGTTGCTGGCCGGGACTCGCGGCTTTGAGCTAGTCACGGATCGGGTGGACAGAATCTCGGCTGAGGGCAGGCGCGTGATCCTGCTCGCGAGGGCAGATCTGGATGCTGCCACCCATGTGATCCGCGAGCTCGAGCCGGCTGCGCTCGTCGTGCTCTACGAGGCGATCAAGCCAGGCGCTGCAGAAACGGTGAGGCTGCTGGTCCAGCAGGGCGTCTCGATCAAGTTGCTGTCAGGCGATCATCCGGCCACCGTGGCCGCGATCGCGACAAGGGTCGGCCTGAGCACATCGGGCGATCCGATTGACGGGAAGGCCATGCAAGAGTCGGGGCCGGAACTACTCGCGGTGGTCAGCGGTGCGTCCGTCTTCGGACGTGTCAGCCCTGAACAGAAGCGGGATGTCGTCAGGGCTTTGCGAGCCGCAGGCCACACCGTGGCGATGGTCGGCGACGGCGTGAACGACGTCCTTGCGATGAAGGAGGCGGACCTTGGGATAGCGATGGGCGGCGGCAGCGCGGCAGCGCGAGCGGTGGCGGCTTGCGTGTTGATCGATGGGTCCTTCGCCGGCGTGCCTGCGGTGCTCGCCGAGGGACGGCGCGTCATCGGAAACGTGGAGCGGCTCGCCAGCCTCTTCTTCACCAAGACGACGTACGCTTTTCTCCTCGCGCTGTCTGTGAGCCTGGCGACGCTGCCCTTCCCGTTCTTGCCACGCCAGCTGACCCTGATCAGCGCTTTCACGATCGGCATCCCGTCCGTCTACCTTGCGCTGGCTCCAAGCTTTGAGCCTTCGCGCAGCGGGTTTGTGAGGCGAGTCATGCGCTTTGCGCTGCCGGCGGGGGCGGTCGCAGCGGTCGCGACCTTCGCGGCCTATGCGCTTGCGGTCAACGAACCCAACGTGTCGGTTTCAGAAGAGCGGACCGTCGCTACGGTTGTCATCGCCGCCATCGGCCTGTGGATCCTTGCCCGGCTGGCGCAACCCCTTACCGCCTCTCGTCGCGGACTGATAGCCGCCATGGCCGCCGGCCTTGCGATCGTCATGCTGCTCGCGCCGGTCAGGGTGCTGTTCGACCTCGACTTTCCGCGGCCGATCGTGGCGATCTCTACGGTCGGCATCATCGCGCTGGCATACCTCAGCCTCGGGCTGGGCGATCAGGCGATTGCGTTTTTCGGACGGTATTGGGGCCGCCGAAATGGGGGCCGAAGGCCCCTACTCCCGGCCGGCAGGCCGGGGCAATCTCGTACCGATGGGAAATAGCGCGAATCAGCGGCTGAGTGCCATGGAAGCGAGCTTTCTGGCGCTCGAGCGCCCAGGCCTGCCGATGCACGTCGCCGCGGTCGTCTTGCTCGATTCGGGAACCAGCGCGGGCGCGCGGCTGACCGTCGGCGCGCTGCAGCGCCTGGTCGCATCCCGTATTTCACGCCTGCCGCGGTTCCGCGAGCGAGCGCGGTTCGCGCCGTTTGGCCTGACTCGTCCCGAATGGGTTCCTGTCCCCCACCTCGACCTCAACCAGCACGTGTTCCACCACCAGCTGCCTGCGCGGGCAGGCCGCCAGGACCTATTCGACCTCTGCGGGCAGATCCACGAACAGCTGCTCCCCCGTGATCGCCCGCTGTGGCAGATGCACCTCATCGACGGACTCCCGGGCCGGTGCCAGGCCGTGGTGGTCAAGACCCATCACGCGATCACCGATGGCATCGGCGGAATTGAGCTCGCGGAAGTCCTGCTCGAGCCGGCAAAGCCCGGCCGGCGAACGGCGAGGAGGAAACCGCTCGCCACTCGTTTCGCGTCGGTAAAGGGCACGGCGAGCTCATGGCTCGAGGCGCTGCTCGGAGTGGCGTTCACCGCCGCCAGCGGTCCGATCGCCCTGGCCAGCCCTTTCAACGGCCGGGTCGGAGCACAACGAGTTTTCGCAACGGCGACGCTTTCGATGGACCAGGTACAGCAGGTCAAGCGGCACCTTGGCGTGAGCGTCGACGACGTGCTCCTGGCCACGGTTGCGATTGGCTTGCGTCGCTATTTCCGGCAGCACCGTCTGAACGCCCCTCGCGCAATGAGGGCTATGGTTCCCGCTTCCACACGACCACCGTCGACCAAGCGCTGCACTGGAAATCACGTGACATCGGTGTTCATCGACCTGCCGCTGGATACCGGAGACCTGGCAGCGTGCGCTCGGCGAATCGCAATCTCCAAAGCTGTCCTGAGGACCGTGCACGCCGGAGCCGGCATGGCCATGCTCATTGAAGCGGTGGGTTGGCTACCAGCGCCGCTGCATGACGCGGTGGTACGTGTGGCGGGGGCGCTCCCTTTCGCGAACCTGGTGCTTTCGGACGTTCCCGGTGTTCCCGAGCCCCGATTCCTCTTGGGCCACCAGGTGCTGGCCAGCTACCCGATGATCCCGCTCCCCGGTAGGGTCGGTGTATCGGTCGCGGCGATCAGCCAGGGCGGCACGATGGGCGTTGGCGTGACCGCCGATCCCGACCTCCTTGCCGACCCGGCGCGCCTCGGCCGGGCGATTGAGCAAGCGATCGCTTCTTTCGTGGCCACCCTGCCCAGGGCAGCCGTGAGCGGGGTTGAGCCAGGCCGCGTGAGGCGCGCCGCCTAGCCGCCGACGAGGCTAGCCTGCGAGGGCGAAGCTCCGCGAAAGAAACTCGAGCACCGCTTGCTCGTACTGGGCGTTCGCGGTGTTGTACGCCTGCACGTGGCCGGCGCCGGGGACCATGAGCAGCTGTTTTGGGCCGGCCGCCGCCGCGTAGATCGCGAGGCCCTCCGATGGAGGGACGATTGTGTCTGCGCCTCCGATGATCGCCAGCAGGGGTTTGTGTAGGAGGGCCGCCTCCGCCACAGGTCGCACGTTCCAGAGCGACGTACCGATGTCCGCCTGGCCGAACGCCACGAGCGGAGCTGCCCACGGCAGGTCGGGTAGCCGCGTGACTTCGCTGAATCGAGCCAGGAAGACGTCCCCGACGGAGCTGAATCCGCTGTCCTCGACGACTGCTATGACACCGGGGTTGACAGCGCCCTCCTCGACTGCGATCGACGCCCCAAGTGAGTAGCCGAACAGCGCCACCGATCCCGGATCCAGCGAATGCGCTTCGGCCACTGCCGCACGTGCATCCTCGGGCTCTCGGAAGCCCATCGTGCTCCCATTCCCGTCGGACTGGCCGTGGCCTCGGAGATCGAAAACGAGCAGGTTGTAGCCGGCCTCGTGAAGGTATCCCGCCTTGTTGAAGGGTTCGCTCCGGTTGTTGGACAGGCCATGGATCATGACGATGCTTTCGTGCCGGGTTCCGGGTATCCACCATCCGCGCAGCGTCAGGCCGTCGCTGGTCTTGAAGCTGACATCTTCGTATGTCATTCCGCGCGCGGCCGGCGTGGGTCCGAGAGCTCTTCGGGCGGGGTGCAACGTGACGATCTCCGCGACCAGGCTGGCGGCCAGCCAGGCCGCCAGGATCACGGCCAGGGCGCGGAGCGCAAGGCCGACCGCCCGCGGGAGACGCGGCTGCGGGAAGTGCGTGATTGGAAGGACCTGGGTTGCGACCAGCCCCATGTTACCGACCCTCGCTGGAGAGCCCGTGGGCCCTACACTCAAGAGGGCAATGGCCCTGCGCGTCCTCATCGCGAACGCTGAGGCTGCCGAGTCTGGCCAAAAGTACCAGTCGATCAGGGCCGATCGGCAGGCGCACGGGCCGATTTCCCGGCCTACCTTGGTCTCATGAAGCACATCCTGCTCGCGATCGATCGCAGCGCCCCATCGTGGGAGGCCACCCGCCTGCTTGTTCACATGGCGC
>JBGQGI010000082.1:0-6884 GCA_041497375.1 Candidatus Dormibacteraceae bacterium
CGGACGGTCGCATGGAGAACGAGCTCCTACGAGTGCGGTGGGACGGCCGCGGGCTGCTGACCTCCATATGGGACAAGGTTGCGGACCGCGAGGTCCTCGCACCGGGCACGAGAGGCAACGTTCTGCAGCTTTATGAGGACAACCCTGCTCGATGGGATGCCTGGGACATAGATAGCGACTATCAAAAACACGGAATCGATCTACTCGAGCTGTCGCGCCACGAGGTGGAGGTCGCCGGCGGGCTGCGTGGGGCCGTGCGCTTCATGCGGGAGTTTGGGCGCTCGCGCATCTCCCAGCGAATGGTGCTTGACGCCGGCTCACGCGTGCTTCGTTTCGAGTGCGAAGTCGACTGGCACGAGGACCACAAGCTCCTCAAGGTGGCTTTCCCAGTCGCCGTCCATTCGCCAAGGGCCAGTTACGAGATCCAGTTCGGTCACATCGAGAGGACCACCCACACGAACACCTCCTGGGACCAGGCCCGCTTCGAGGTTTGCGCCCACCGCTGGGCCGACCTCGGCGAGGCAGGCTACGGCGTTGCCCTGCTCAACGACTGCAAGTACGGCTACGACATCCGCGGCTCGGTGATGCGCCTCTCGCTGCTCCGAGCACCCACGCACCCTGACCCGACGGCAGATCGCGGGGCCCACCTGTTCACTTACGCGCTCATGCCGCACCCTGGAGACTTCCGCGAGGCCGGAGTGATCGCGGCCGCCGAAGATTTGAACTCACCACTGAGAATTGCGCCGGGCATAGCGAAGGCGGAACGCCGGCGCTCGCTGATCGAGCTCGACACTCCGCAGGTCATCGTCGAGACAGTCAAGCGGGCTGAGGATTCCGATGCGACGGTCGTCCGGCTCTACGAATCGTGGGGTGGGCGCACCAGGGCCCGGCTGCGCACGACGCTACCGGCCACCCGAGCAACTCTCTGCGATCTGATGGAAAGGGAGCTGGAAGAGGTCCCGCTGCGCCATGGGGTGATCGACCTCGAGCTCGCTCCATTCAAGATCCTGACCCTGAAGCTAGCCCGAAGCACCGGCGTCGAATAGACGCGGGTTAAGATTTCGGCGCGATGCCGAAAGTGACTCTGGTGGGAGCCGGGAGCGCCGTATTCGCTCGCCAGGTGATCACCGACGTCCTCGCCGTGGACGGTCTCGACCGCGGGGCCTTCGCGCTGGTCGACATCGATCCAGACCGGCTCGACCTGGGGCGCCGCATCGCTGAAAGGCTGGTCGAGATTTCCGGCAAGTCCTGGACCGTTGAGGCCTCGACCGAGAGGCTCGACGTTTTGAAGGGCACCGACTACGTGGTCAACTCGATTGAGGTCGCCGGTCTGCGGAACGTACGGCACGACTACGACATCCCGATGAAGTACGGGATCGATCAATGCATCGGCGACACGATCGGTCCAGGCGGGATCTTCAAAGCGCTGCGGACCGGGCCCGCATGGCTGGACATCGTTGCCGATGTCGAGCGCGTCGCTCCGCGCGCCGTCGTCCTCAACTACACGAACCCGATGTCGATCCTCACGCTCGCAGCCAGCCGGGCTACCGGTCTCGAGATCGTGGGCCTGTGCCACAGCGTGCAGGGCACATCGAGACTCCTCGCCGAGTTCCTTGATGTGCCTTATGACGAATTGACGTGGCGGTGCGCCGGCATCAACCACAACGCATGGTTCACCAAGCTCGAGCGCCACGGCAAGGACATGTACCCGCTCCTGCGCGAGCGCGCGGCGCAACCGGACTATTACGAGCGGGACCCGGTCCGTTTCGAGGTGATGCTGCGCTTGGGCGCCTTCGTGACCGAGTCGAGCGGGCACTTCTCCGAGTACGTTCCCTACTTCCGAAAGCGGCCGGACCTGGTGAAGAAGTACGCGCGCCCCGGGTACCTGGGCGAGAGTGGTTTCTACGCGAACAACTGGCCGGACTGGCGCAAGGACAACGATGAGAGGATCCACTCGATGCTGCGGGGTGAGACGAAGATCCCCACCCAACGCAGCTACGAGTACGCGTCCCAGATCATCGAGGCGATGGAGCACGGACGCCCGACCAGCATCCATGGAAACGTGGTGAACGCCGGCAGCATCGAGAACCTGCCCGACGGCTGCGTCGAGGTCGAGTGCACCGTCGGGCCGGAGGGAATCCGGCCTGTGAAGTTCGGCAGCCTGCCGGAGCAGCTGGCAGGTCTCAACCGCTCCCACATGGCTGTGCACGAGCTGGTTGTTCAGGCCCTGCTCGAGCGCGACCGCCAGAAGGCGATGTACGCACTGATGCTGGATCCGCTGACGGCGGCGGTGTGCTCGCTGGAGGAGATAGAGAACCTGTTCAACGAGATGTGGGCCGCAGAACGCAAAGACCTGGCGGCCTTCGAGTAAGTTTCTAGGCCACCGCCCTTCCGAAAGCGCGCGCGCCGAGGAGGACGGCGAGGATCGACAGTACCGCCATCAGAGCGACGCCTTTGACAACGCTTGGATCGTCGAGGTTGCCAAGGAACACGGCGCGTGCCGCATCGACCGCATAGGACAGCGGGTTGGCTGCAGCGATGGCCCGGAGCCATTGCGGCGCCAGGCCCAGGGGAAGCAGCACCCCGGACAGCAGGAGGATCGGCAAGCTCGAGGTGAAGATCAGCGGGGCGTAGCTGTCCTCACTGCGCAGCCACAGCGCCGCGGCGTAGGCAATCGAAGCTGTCAGCAGCCCGATCAGTGCGATCAGGGCGAGCACCACGACGACCCCGATCGGATGAATGCTCAGCCCGAAAGGCAAGGCGAGGACGATCAAGATCAGCGACTGGACGACGATGGACAGAATGTCGCGGAGCGCCCGGCCCAGCAACAGAGAAACGCGGCTGACCGGGGTGACCCTGAGCCGCTCGATCACGCCCATCCTCAGCTCGGCGATGAGGCTGAACCCGACGCCCGCGGCCCCGAACATGCCCAGCTGGACCAGAAGCCCTGGCACGAACACGTTGTAAGCGCCACCGGACGGGAAGCCGGGCGTCTTCGCGATCGATGAGAGCAGCGGAGCGAAGAGGAGCAGATACAGCAAAGGCTGCACGACTCCGATCACCACCCACACCGGGTTGTGGATGAAGAGACCCCAGTAGCGTCCGAACACGAGCCAGGTGTCGCGCAGGATCTTCATCACGCGGCGGTCTCCCGCAGGGAGCGCCCGGTCTTGCGCAAGAACACGTCATCGAGGCTTGGGCGGTGCAGCCCGATCGTCACCAGCTGCATCCCGGCTGAGTCCAGCAAGCGCAGTATCGCCGGCATCGCCACCTCGCCGCGGTCGACGTAGAGCCTGACCATTCCTTCTTCGGTCTCGGCCTCGCGCACGAATGGTTGCCCTTTGAGCAGGTCGAGCGCGGCCTGCTGGTTGCCGACCACGGTCAGTGTCACGAGGTCCCCTGCAACCTCGCGCTTCAGCTCCTCAGGCGTGCCCACGGTCACGATCTTGCCCTGATCGATGATCGCGATCCGGTCGCACAGCGCATCGGCCTCGTCCAGATAGTGCGTGGTCAGAAAGACCGTCGTGCCGCGATCGTGCATGCGGCGCACCTCGTCCCAAACGCGCGCCCTGCTCTGCGGGTCGAGGCCTGTGGTCGGCTCGTCCAGGAACAGGAGCTGCGGGTCGTGGACGAGCCCGAGCCCGATGTCGAGGCGGCGCTTCTGCCCGCCGGAGTAGGTGGCCACCTTGCGGTCCGCGCACACCTCCAGCTCGAGCATCTGGATGAGGTCGGCGGCGCGTTGCTTGGCCGCGGCCAGGGACATCCCGTACAGCCGGCCCTGGAAGACGAGCTCCGTCCGGCCCATGATCTCGCGGTCTGAGCCTCCGGCCTGCCCGACGTAGCCGATTCGCGCACGCACCTGGCCTGGCTGCTTGAGGAGGTCGCAGCCGGCCACCATCGCGGTGCCACCACTCGGCGGAAGGAGCGTGGCGAGCATGCGCAGCGTGGTGGTCTTGCCGGCACCGTTCGGACCCAGGAATCCGAAGATCTCGCCGTTCCGGACGGTCATGTCGACGCCGGCCACCGCCTCGACCACCCGGTTGCGCGATTTGAACACGCGCCGGAGCCCGCGCGTCTCGATTGCGTTGCCGTCCACAGCAACATTCTCGCGGTTAACCTTTTCGCGACGCATGGCGACGACCTTTCGCGGCTGGCCCGAGGAGTTCCAACGCTTCTTCATCGGCCTCGAGCTGGACAACTCGAAGCGCTACTTTGACGCCAACCGCCAGACGTACGAGACCGCGGTAAAGGCGCCGATGGTCGCGCTGATCGATTCCCTGGCCGGCGAATACGGCGAAGGCAAGGTCTTTCGCGCCAATCGCGACATTCGCTTCTCCAAGGACAAGTCGCCGTACAAGACAAACATCGCCGCCACCGCGGGGATGAACGGCCACGGCGGCTACATATCTCTGGATGCGCGGGGTCTCACCGTCGCCGCCGGGCGCTACGAGCTGACCCCGCAACAGCTCGCCAAATACAGGAAGAGAGTCGCGGCCGACGCGACCGGTTCCCAGCTGGCTGCGATCGTGGCCAAGCTCGAGAAGGCCGGCTATGGAATCGGCGGCGAGGCCCTGAAGCGAGTTCCCGCTGGCTTGCCCCAAGACCACCCCAGGGCTCGCCTCCTCCGCCACAAGATCCTGTACATCCACAAAAACTTCGGGCTGCAGCCGTGGTTGGGGAGCAGCACGGCCCGCAGGCACATCGTCAAGGTCTGGGCAGATGCGAAACCACTCAACGACTGGCTGCAGCGAAACGCGTAACTAAGCTGGTGGCGCGCCGCCTGTCAGGTGGCGCCAAAACTCCTCGAGCGTCGGACCTCCTTCTGAGCGGCGCCGGATGGCGCAGATCGCTCGCACGCTCGAAGGCCCGGGCAGGCGCTTGAGAATGCCAGCGGTGATGTCCGCCTCCACTGCCAGCACCGGGAGGACTGCATAGCCCAGGCCGGCGACAGCGGCCGCGCGCACGTACTCCGGATGGCCCAGGTTGAGGATCTCGGATTGGTCATACGCGGGACCAATCATCCTGCGAACGGTCTGTTCGGCGGTCCAGGCCGGGCCGCGGCCCAGGTACCTGTACTTGGCCAGCTGCGCCGGCGTCACACGTGACAGCTGCGACAGCGGATGGTCGCGGTGGGCGACCAGCACGAGCTCGTCGTGCGCGAGGACCACGGTCATGAGCCCTGGCGCGGGCTCGGCCTCGATGACCGCGCAGTCGAGGGCGCCGGCGAGCACCTGGTCGCTGATCGCAGTCGACGAGTCGACGGTGACTGTCAGCTTCACCGCCGGGTAGCGCGCAGAGAATGCGGCCAGGCGAGAAGGCAGGTAGTAGCTTGCGCACGTTGGACTGGCGCCAAGGTCCAGGGAACCTGACTCGAGGGCCTTCATCGAGCGGGCTGTGTCTTCGACGGTCTCGACCGCCCGCAGCACGGCCCTGCATGTGGTGGCGAGCGCCTTTCCGGCATCCGTCAGCCGAACGCCCCGCCCGGCCCGCTCCATCAGTTGAAGCCCGAGGGCGTCTTCAAAGTGTCTCAGCTGTTGGGTGACGGCGCCCTGGGTGAGAAAGAGGGCTGCCGCCGCCTTGGAAACGTGCTCGGTTTCGGCCACCGCCACAAAGGTCCGGACCTGCTCAAGGCTGAACTGGAACCTGCTCACTTTCTACTACGCAGCAATGCTAATGGAAGTCATTACAAAAACTATCAACGCTAATGCACAACAAACCGGTGTCCAATCGTTGAACATCGTGCAGAGATCGGTCCGTTATGGGTCAAAGGAGGTGAGGTGGTCGTGAGCGTCAGCAAGCGTGGATCTACAAATGGCGGTCAGCGTGGCCAGGGAATGGTCGAGTACGCGTTGATCCTGGTTCTCGTTTCGATCGTGGTCATCGTGATTCTTCTAACCATGGGGAACCAGATACAAAACGTCTTTTCAAACGTCGTGGCAGCCCTCGGATAACGAGCGCACCGGGCCGGGTGTGCGTAGCCCGGCCCGAGCCATCCCTCTGGCCGCCTTTTGCCAGTTGCCAGGCTGCCCCTGGTAGCCCGGCTACGAGCAGTAGGCGGATTTGACCACGTAAAGCAAGGTTATCGCTAGCATCCGGAGGGTTTTCTGCCAGGTCGGGCGAGCCGCAGGAATCGCCCAAGCCTCCCCGTTAACCCGCCGATAACCTACCCCCGGTCGCCAACCGCTAATGTTCCTGACATGGTGGTGGGGGTCCAGCCGGACTCGGATCAAACAGGCCCAAATCCGGTCCCGGAGGCGCCCAGGTACCTCAACCGCGAGCTCTCCCGGCTGGACTACGACGAGCGCGTCCTGGCCATGGCGGAGGACCCGAAGCTCCCACTCCTGGAGCGGGTTCGCTTCCTCGCCATCTTCAGCCAGAACCTCGATGACTTCTTCCAGGTCCGGGTGGCCGGGCTCAAAGAACAGGTCCTGGCCGCCGTCGCCGCAGCCTCGCCCGACGGGATGTCGCCACTTGAGCAGCTGAGAGCGATCCGAAGCCGGGTCGAGCAGCTGGTTGATCGTCAGGTCAGCCTCTTCAACGAGTCGTTGGTGCCTGAGCTGGCGCAGGCCGGCATCGTGATCGTGCGCGCCAACGAGGTGACCAAGAAGGAGCTCAGCCAGCTCCATTCGGTCTTCCGCCAGCAGATCTTCCCGGTGCTGACACCGCTGGCGGTGGATCCCGGCCACCCGTTCCCTTATATCTCTCATCTTTCTTTGAACCTGGCGGTAATGGTCCGAGACCCGCAACGTCACCAGCAGCGCTTCGCGCGCGTGAAGGTGCCGCCGGTCCTACCTCGATTCATCCCGCTCGTCGAGGGCGAGCGCTACGTGCCCCTCGAGGACGTGATCGCGCTCCACCTGCAATCGCTCTTTCCGGGTATGGAG
>JBGQGI010000083.1:0-6883 GCA_041497375.1 Candidatus Dormibacteraceae bacterium
TGAAAAGGGCGAGGTTCTGAAAGGTGCGTGCCAGGCCGCGCCGCACAACTTCGTGCGCGGAGAGCTTGAGCACCGGCTCGCCGTCCAGCATCACATTGCCCCCGCCTGGGCGGTAGACGCGCGCGATCACATTGAACAGGGTCGTCTTACCGGCGCCGTTGGGCCCGATGAGCGCGACCACCTCGCCCGCGTTCACGACGAACGAAACGCGATCGAGCGCGACCACCCCACCAAAGCGAACGGTGAGCTCATTCACTTCGAGCAGCGCCATTTGCGCGGAAAGTCTAAGAGCGCGCGGCGCGCGCGGCCATTAGTCCGACGGTTGAGGTAGGTCGGGAGGCTCGTCGGGGGCGGCCGGCGGGTTCTGCGGAGCGGGCCACTCGACTGTGCGTGGCGGTGCCGCCGGGGGTGCGGCCGGAGGCGGGGCCTGTGGCGGTACCGGCGGCGGCACATAGGGCGTCGGCGCGTAGGGCGCGGCGGGAGGCTGTGGCTGGACGGCAGGGGGCACATAAGGCTGGACCGGCGGTAGAGATTGGATTGGCGCGTCCCAGGCCGAAGGTTGCGCCGGCGGTGGCGGGGCTACCGGCGGCCCGCCCGCGGTTGGAAACGGCGCCATGTAATCGGGGCGCGTCGCGCGATGCACCACCGTCGCGGCCGATGCCGGAGGCAGCTGGCGGCGTCTGCTCAGCAGCCAGTAGACGAGCACACCGAGGATCCCGATGATCGCGATGATCGGCAGGAACACAAATGGCGGCCTCGTGATGATGTCCAGCCCGCTGATGCCGCCCCCGCCCCCGCCGAGTCGCGTTCCGGACGCCTGCGGAGTGTCAGTGGGTGAAGGCGAAGGCACGTCCGAGGGTGATGGGGAGGCAGGCGTTGGTTTAGGCGCTGCTTGAAGCGTGAAGGTTGCGCACGCCGGCTTAGGCAGGACGTTGGCGCAGAGCTTGTGCACTTTTGGGACATCCCCCGTGCGTGGCTTGACGACCTTGGTGAACGCGCCGGCGTCGTCGGTCACCAACTTGGCTGCGACGTGGGTGCTCAGGTCCCAGTAGAGGGTGACGCTCTGGTTCTTCAAGAAGAGCTCGCCCGTGACGGTGATTGCTGTCGTGGATCGCCCGGCGGTAGGGTTCAGCCCAATGCTGGCGCCGGTCGGCACGGGAGCATAGACAACCGCCGCCGCACCGGTCGTCGGCCGCGAGTTCGTTGCGCTGACCGAGAACGTGTAGGTGAGGTTGGCGGCCAGCCCCGATGCGGTGTAAGTCAGGGTGGTTCCTGGGACCACGGCCTTGGTACCGCCAGGGTTGACAGTGATGTTGTAGCGGGTGATGCCCGCAGTACTTCCGTCGGCCATCGAGCCGTTGTTGGTCGGCGGGGTCCAGTCAAGCCGGATCTGGCCGGAGCCCAAATCGGTCGCGCCCAAGTTGGTGGGACGCCCCGGAGGAGTCGCATGCGGGGTGGCGGAGGCCGCCAGCGAGTAGGTGCTGGTGCCGTCCGAATTGTGGGCGGCCACACGGAAGCTGTACGCCGTTCCGTTTGTGAGGGGCTGGACGGTATAGGCCGGCGTTGTGCCGTCAGGGGTTTGATAGGTGACGGTTCCCGGTGTGCGCAGGATGATGTAGTAGTCGAAGGGCTGCCCCGCAGATGGGGCGATCCAGGTCAGGTTCACCCGCGAATCTGCCCCTGTTGCCTTCAGGCCGCCTGGCCTACCCGGCGCCACCTGGGTAAGCGCATAGCCTGTGATCGCAGACATCGCAAAAGCAATACCCGCTGCAGCCATGACGGCGCGTGACCAGAACTTCATCCGCAGCCCCGGAAGGTTACCAGCCTGGTCACACCGGCGGCCAGGGCACCGACCAGGCGGAGGTCGGCTCAGGGAACCGCCAGCTGGGGTCCAGCACCCCGCGCAACCGGCGTTTCAGCACCCGAACCTCACCCGGAGCCAGCAGATCCTCGAGCTCATCGGCCAGGTTTCCCCTGTCGACCTCGATGAGCGCTCGTTCCAGGTCGTCGCACAGGTCGGGAGGCAGGGGCTCGCCTGAAAAATCCCAGATCACCGTCCTCAACTTTGGGTCGGTGTGGAATGTCAGGCCGTGGTCGATGACCCACACCTGATCCTTGGCGTCGAACAGGCAGTGGCCCGACTTCCTGTCCGCATTGTTCGTGATGACGTCGAAGAGGGCGATCCGGAGCCACGCCTCCCGCTGGCGTGCCTGCTCTGACAGGAAGTGCCGCCGATCCGCCTCGACGTACAGCTGCACGGCGCCGACGCCGTGCGGGGCCTGAGCTCGCACCACGGTGGGAGGGATTCGAGGCCAGCCGAGGGTCTTGCTCAGCCGGTAGGCCGCCACCTCGCGCTGATACAACGTGCCCGCCTCGAAATCCCACAGGGGCGACTCGCCTCGCGCCGGCTTGTAGACGGCCATCAGACCGGCCGGCGGGTGGGGACCCAGCTTGGCTAGAAAGGTGTAGTTGGAAGCCCCCTGAAGGATGCCGAGCAGCTCCAGGTCAGGCAGCTCGACCAGGAGGCGCTCCATCTGTTCGGCCTCCTGAGGGAGGTCGCTAGAGCGCCCGCGGCTAGAAGATCGGCCGGGCACCGTTGAGAACCGGGCAAGGATGGCCGGCGGGATCCATCGGCAGCCCGCAGCGGGGACAGAGAGGACGCCCGGCGGTCAGCACGTTCTCCGCCTGCTTGGAGAAGGCGACGACCTGCTGGTGGCTGAGCCAGAAGCGAATGCTCGGAGCGTCCTCGGCCGCAGGGCTGTCCTCGCTGGCGGCGGACTCGCTAGCGACCAGGACGAACATCTTGCGAGCTTCGTGATAGCCGAGACCCATCTCGCCGACCTGCCACTCAGGCTCCCCTGGCGAGAGCGCGGCCCCGCCTGCCGCCCGTTCAGACGGCTCGATCCCCTGGGCCTCCAGCATCTGGTGGAGGCGCACCATCAGGGCCTGGATCTGCGCCTTCTCGCACGTGAGCGTCAGGGTGCGCCCCCTGCCTTTGGCGAGCAGGAAGAAGCGCCGCTGGCCGGGTTCCCCGACAGCAGCCACTGCGATGTCGTCGACGGGATCGAGCTCGAAGATGGCCATTAGTTCAAGACTAAGAGTAGGGGCGCCGTCCAGGCGGCATTAAAACGAGGGCGGCTTGGGCGTTTTGATGCGGTGGCGGCGGGGAAGAGAATCAAAGTAAACAATCGAATACGCGCCATCAGCGCGACCTGGAGGAACAACTGATACATGCCAAAAACCGTAGGAATTGATCTGGGGACGACCAACTCAGTCATCGCCGTCATGGAGGGCGGCGAACCTGTCGTCATCCCGAACTCGGAAGGATCTCGAACCACGCCCTCGGTGGTCGCATTCACCAAGTCCGGCGAGCGACTGGTAGGGCAGCTTGCCCGCAGGCAGGCGGCCGTCAACCCGGAGAACACCATCTCGTCGATCAAGCGCTTCATGGGCCGCAAGTTCACCGAGGTCGACTCCGAGAGGAAGATCGTGCCCTACGACGTCAAGTCGGGCAAGGACGACCGCGTGGTCGTCAAAATCCCGAACGCCGACAAGGAGTTCACCCCCGAGGAGATCTCCGCGATGATCCTCCAGAAGCTGAAGACCGACGCCGAGGCGTACCTGGGCGAGAAGGTGACCGACGCGGTCATCACCGTCCCCGCTTACTTCAACGATTCGCAGCGGCAGGCGACCAAGAACGCCGGCCAGATCGCCGGCCTGAACGTCGTCCGCATCATCAACGAGCCCACCGCGGCATCACTTGCGTACGGCCTCGACAAGAAAGCCAATGAGACGATCCTTGTCTTCGACCTTGGCGGCGGCACCTTCGACGTATCGGTCCTCGACGTGGGTGACGGCGTCTTCGAGGTCAAATCGACCAACGGCGACACCCACCTTGGTGGCGACGACTACGACCGAAGGATCGTGGAGTGGCTCGCCGAGGAGTTCAAGAAGTCGAACGGCATCGACCTGAAGGCCGACCGCCAGGCTCTGCAGCGCCTCACCGAAGCGGCGGAGCGGGCCAAGATCGAGCTCTCGAGCCGTCTCGAGACCTCGGTCAACCTGCCCTTCATAACCGCCGACCAGACGGGGCCGAAGCACCTCGAGATGACGCTCACCCGGGCGAAGTTCGAGTCGCTCACGTCCGACCTGACCGAGCGATGCCGTGGACCGTTCCTGGCGGCGCTCAAGGACGCCACCCTGACCCCGCAGCAGATCGACGAGGTGGTGCTTGTAGGTGGGTCCACCCGAATGCCGGTGATTCAGAAGCTGGTGAAGGACCTGCTCGGCGGGAAGGAGCCCCACAAGGGCGTCAACCCCGACGAGGTGGTCGCCATCGGCGCAGCCATCCAGGCCGGCGTCCTTAAGGGCGAGGTCAAGGACATCCTTCTGCTGGATGTGACCCCGCTGTCCCTGGGCGTCGAGACCCTCGGTGGCGTTATGACCAAGCTCATCGAGCGCAACACGACGATCCCGACCTCACGCTCGCAGGTCTTCTCGACCGCAGCCGACAACCAGACCTCTGTCGAGGTCCACGTGCTGCAGGGCGAGCGGGAGATGGCGCGCGACAACCGCACGCTGGGCCGCTTCCACCTCGATGGCATTCCACCCGCGCCGCGCGGCATGCCTCAGATCGAGGTCACGTTCGACCTCGACGCCAACGGCATCCTGAACGTCAAGGCGCAGGACAAAGGCACCGGCCGCGAGCAGTCGGTCACCATCACGGCGTCCTCGACGCTGGCTAAGGACGAGGTCGAGCGAATGGTCAAGGAGGCAGAGCTCCACGCCGGCGAAGACCGCGCGAAGCGCGAAGAGGTCGAGCTGCGCAACCAGGCGGATCACATGATCCACCAGGCCGAAAAGGTGATCAAGGACAACGAAGAGAAGATCCCGGCCGACGTGAAGGCCGAGGTCACGACGAAGCTCGAGTCTTTGAAGACGGTGGCGAAAGGCAACGACACAGCCGCTTTGCGACGGGAGATGGACGAGTTCAACGAGTCGCTCCAGAAGATCGGCGAGCACATCTACGCGCAGGCGGGCGCCAAGCCGGGCAGCGGCTCAAGTGGCCCCGAAGGCAGCTCAACCGATGGCGAGCCGAAGAAGAAGGATGAGGACGTCGTCGACGCCGATTACCGGGAAGTCAACTAACCAAAACACTTAGAAACCCTTCAGAGGGCTCCGGCTTAGGTCGGAGCCCTTTACTTTGTGGCTGTGGACGCGTACTTTCGCTCGCGGCGCAAGCTTTGGGCGGCCGTCGGACTCCTCGTCGGGCTGATCCTCATCGCTTGGGACCTCTGGGCCGCCGCTGGCACGTACATCTCCCAATACGCGGTGCGCAACGACTTCCGTCTAGCGTACGGCGCGGCGCTCGTGGGGATCAGGAACGGTTACAGCCACCTTTACGACCTGGCCGCTCAGAAGTCTTCGATCGAAAGCCTGGGCGCCGGGTTCAACCCGCAGCCCTTCATCTCGCCGCCGCCACTTGCCTGGCTCGTCACGCCGCTCGTGCTCCTGCCCTTCTCGGTGGCCCTGGTCGTCTGGTCGGCACTTCTGCTGGCCGCGCTTGGCTGGACCTGGTACCTGCTCGCTCCCTCTGACGGGCTGGCGAAGGTTGCCCACCTGGCGTTGCTGCTCGGCGTTTTTCCTGTCGCGTTCGGCGTGATGGTCGGGCAGCCCGGAGCGCTGGTGGCAGCCGCCGTGGCGACCGCCTGGTGGCTGATGCGGCGGCAACATGCGGTCTGGGCCGGCCTGGCTCTAAGCCTCGTCGTGCTCAAGCCGCAAATGGCGTTTCTCGTTCCGATCTGTTTGCTTGCGTCAGGCCATGCGCGGACCTTCGGCGCATGGCTGGCGGCCTCGCTGGTCATCGGATTGGTGGCACTCGCGCTTCTAGGTCCCGACGGCGTGGCCCGCTACCGCGATGTGCTGGCGCAAACGCAGACCCCTGCCTGGGACATCACCCGCCGATATTCGATCTCCGGACCGATCGGCCTGGGACCGCTGCTGACCGTCACGCAGGTGGTGGTCGTGGCGATCGCCGTGGCCGCGGCCTGGCGTCACCGGCAGGACGGACCTGAAATTCCCATCGCAGCCGGCATAGTCGGCTCGCTGTTGGCGACGCCTTACCTCGGCTTCCAGGACTTCATCATGCTGGTGCTTGCGGGTTGGCTCGTCGTGCGCGCCGGGGCGAACGCCTGGCAGGTCTCTCTGCTCGCCGTGGGCTACGTGCTCCTTCAGTTCGTGATCGTGGTTCTCGCCGTGCCCATCCTCGCCGCCGAAGCCTTGCTGCTTCTTTCGTTACTCAGGCCGGCCGCTCAAGCGTCGCGCGACCTGGGCCGCGTGCATTGAGTCGTGAGCGGCCATGTGCCGGATCAGGGAGGCGATGGTGATGTCTCCAATCGGCGTGAGGGTAGCGGCCCGGTTCCACTCGTCGGCTTTCAGCGAGCGCAGCAGCTTCAGGTGGCGCTGACGCAGCTCGTAGAACCGTGACCAGGCCCTGAGCGCCGTCAGCTTGGTGTAGTCCGGGTCCGGCATCACACGCATCTGCGGGTTGGCCTCTTTGCGCATGCGCCGCACGCGGCTGTAAAAGCGACGCTCGGTATCGAGCAGGTGGTTGAGGATCTGCGCGATTGTCCAGGCGCCCCTGTCCTGTAACTCCTCGCTCATGTCGCCAACGAGGAGCCCGAGGGTATCGAGCGTCGCTTCACAGCTGCCGATCAGGTCTGCAGGTTCGTCATAAGCCACAAGGGCATTTTGATGGAGCCGACGGTGAGATTCGAACTCACGACCTGCCACTTACGAGGCGGCTGCTCTGCCAGCTGAGCTACGTCGGCGATGACCCGATCGTCGGGCGCGTCCGGAAAGCTTAATTTACGGTCGAGAGCCA
>JBGQGI010000084.1:0-6811 GCA_041497375.1 Candidatus Dormibacteraceae bacterium
GACGCTGATCGGGCTGATCGCGGGTCTTGCCACCTATCGGTATAACCGGGCCCGGCGACCGCGGGTGTTCCCTGTGCCGTTCCGGCCGCAGCGGGCGGCGGCCTCGATCGCCAGCATGCTTGGGAACCGGCCATCCGCCGGCGAGGTGCTCGTCATACTGCCGCACGAGCAGCTCGCAGCCGAAGCGGTTATTGCGGAGGCTGTGCGTGCCGCCTCCGGCCGCGGAGCGGTGTTTTTGTTCCGGGGCAATCGCTACCCGCACCAACATCACGAGCTCCTTGAGGTAAGCGACCCATATCTCAAGGATTACGCCGCCCGCGACGGTTTCTCGCGGGCTGAGGTGCTCGCGCGCAAGCACATTCCGAACCGCCGCTACGTCTACGTGCCGGGTAACCTGCCGCGGGAGATTGTCGCCGAAGTCTGGAGGGTCATTTCGCCGAAGGAGACTGTGGTGACTGTCGATGACAAGGACATGCTCCCCCCCATGGCTGTCGATCGCGTTCACCGGCACGTGAACGACGGCACGACGGTGCTGCGCATGTACACAGCGAAAGTCCGGCACGTGCCGGAAGGTGTCACGGCTTGATGATCAGGTCTTTGAGCTCGCGCGGGTAGTCCGTCATGACCCGGCTTCCGCCCTCGGTGATCACCACGGTGTCGGAGTGCCGAAAGCCGCCCACATCCTTCAGATAGATGCCGGGCTCGACCGTGAACACCATCCCAGGCTCCAGCACGGCCTCGTCGCCCCGGTCGAGGAAAGGAGCTTCGTGCCCCTCCAGCCCGATCGAATGGCCCGCGTGGTGGCGCAGGCTGTCCTGAACGCCGAGCTCCTCGGCCAGCTTGACGGTGGCCAGCTCTACCTCGCCGGCGGTGACACCCGGCGCCATGTCCTCGATCGCACGTGACTGCAGCGCGAGCATCGCGGCAAATGCGCGCTCCTGCTCTCGGGTCGGCTCGCCGACGATCATGGTCCGCTCCAGCTCGCTGTTGTAGCCGTCGATGTCGGCTCCGGCGCCGCTGACGAGGACGTCGCCTTTCTGGATTCCGTGTCCCTTCACGAAGCCATGCGGCATGGCCGTCGAGCGGCCGCCCACGAACATCGCCGTGAGGCCGCTGCCGCTGTGCCCGCGTGGGCGCCACCCCGGCATCTCATGCACCATCTCGTAGAGCGTCTCGGCAGCGCATGGCATGTAGCACTCCATCTCCGTCTTGCCGACCTGGATCGCCGACTGCATCCGCCTGTGAGCGCGTGCAGCCCAGTCGCAGCTGAGCTGGATGCAAGCGATCTCGGCCGCCGACTTCACCCTTCGCAGTGACTCGACGAGCATCTCGGCGTCGATGGGGAGCTCGCCGGTGAGTTCGCTGAGGCGCGGCCCCCGGTACCCCCAATAGGGAACGAAGCCGTCGTGGTCGGCGCCGGTGCGTCGTGGCTTGGCGCCCATCTCCACGAGCTCGGCCGCCACGCGCTCCATCGGGTGCTGGGCGCCGGGATACTCGAAGTAGACATTGACCTTGGCGTTCGCAGCCGTCGACTCCGCGTGCTCCTTCTCGACCGCCGGCACGACCAGCGATGCCTCGCCGTTGGCGTTGAGGATCAGGACGATGGGGCGCTCGGTCGGGATGTGGTGGAAGCCGGTCAGGTACGCGATCCGCGCTGGGTAGAAGACGCAGAGGGCGTCGAGGCCGGCGGCCTGCATGCCGGCGGCGACGGCGTCGCGGCGGTCGGCGTACTCCTGAGCCGCGATGGACAGCGCCGCGTACGTCCGCGCGGGCGTGCCAGCTAACGCCCCGCTCCCAGTACCTTTCTTTGAGGGGGGAGAGGGTGCCAGTGCTTTGGTCGCTCCCTTCTTAGTAGGCGGCAAGTTTTCTCATGGCCTCCGCGATCTTTTTCGGGTTTGGCATGAAGAAGTCTTCCTGCGGTGAGTTGAACGGCATCGCGGGGATGTCCGGGGCGGCGACCCGCAGTACCGGTCCGTCGAGATCGTCGAAGGCGTGCTCGGAGATGATCGCCGAGACCTCGGCGCCGAAGCCCCCTGTGAGGTTGTCCTCGTACACGACGATCGCCTTGCCCGTCTTGCGCACGGACTCCAGGATCGAGTCGCGGTCGAGTGGCGCCAGCGTCCGCAGGTCGACCACCTCGACGCTGATCCCTTCGCCCGCCAGCTGCTCGGCTGCCTCCAGGCAGTAATGGGTCATCAGCCCCCACGCGAAGCAGCTCATGTTCGTGCCCGCGCGCCTCACGACCGCAGGCCCGATGGGCACGAGGTGGTCGCCGTCCGGGATCTCCTCTGCGACCATGCGGTAGACCTTTTTGTGCTCGAGGAAGAGCACGGGGTCGGGGTCACGGATCGCCGACTTGAGCAGGCCTTTCGCGTCGGCGGGCATGCTCGGGACCACCACCTTCAGGCCCGGGACGTGGGCGTAGAAGCCCTCGATCGACTGCGAGTGGTAGAGGCCGCCGTGGACGCCGCCACCGAATGGCGTGCGAATGACGATCGGGACCGACCAGTCGCCGTTGGACCGGTAACGCGTGCGGGCCGCCTCGCTGACGATCTGGTCGAAGGCGGGGTGGATGAAATCGGCGAACTGAATCTCGGCGATGGGGATGAGGCCGTTGAGCGCGGCGCCGATGGCCACGCCGACGATGCCGGACTCGGCCAGCGGCGTGTCGAGGACGCGCGCCTCGCCAAACCGCGCGTACAGGCCGTCGGTGGCGCCGAACACGCCGCCCTTTTTGCCGACGTCCTCGCCGATCACCAGGACGCGGTCGTCGCGCTCCATCTCCTCGGTGATGGCCGAACGTACCGCCTCGATCATTCTCATTTCTGCCATGCGAAATTCCTTACGGACATTGTCTACCTCGGCCGGTTCTACGGGGCTAGACTGGACCGCAGGAACAGGGGCACAACCGAGGTCCTGGGGAGGTACAGGGGATTTCGTTCTCGTCGGACGTCAAGGACGAGATGGCCGGCCATCTGCCGGCGCGACCGTGCTGTCAGCTGAGCGAGTTGCTGGGCATTTATTTCGGCTCGCGTGGGCGCTTGATCAAGCGGCAGAGCGAGGGCCCTGCGGCCTATTTCTCGCTCCTACGCAATCCGATTGCGCGCAAGGTTGTAAGGCTGGGTCGAGCCGTCGGCCCCATGGAAGCGAAGTACCAGGTGGTCAAAACCCGCAAGCGCGTAACGATTTTCGTCGAGCTCACGCTGCCGCCGGGTCTCGTGCCCGCGTTTACGCAGTCTGCGGCCCGCGCTGTTCCTGAAGCAGCCTGCGATCGCAAGGCGATGCTTCGCGGCCTGTTTCTTGGGTGCGGGTCGGTGAACGCGCCGAGCTCTCGCTACCACCTCGAGTTCGTGGCCCCCAACGATTCCTGGGCGAAAGCGATCGGAGACGTTTCCTCGGCGGCCGGCGCGCGCGTGGGAATCATGGAGCGCGGCGGCCAGCACGTCGTCTACATCAAGGAGGGGGACGGAATCGTCCGCCTCCTGTCGCTCATGGGCGCCAGCCGTGCGGTGATGGAGTTCGAGAACGTTCGTGTCGTTCGCGAGGTCAGCGGTAAAGTCAACCGGCGCCTGAACTTCGAGACCGCCAACATCGGCAAGACGATCGGCTCCGGGATGCGGCAGGCTGCGGCGATCGAGCGGCTCGAGTCGACGGGCAAGCTGGACCTGGTGCCACCTGCCCTGCGCGAGATGGCCAAGTGGCGCATCGCCAACCCGGAGCTGAACCTGGGTGAGCTCGCCGACAGGATGAAGCTGTCCAAATCGGCGGTCAATCACCGCTTGCGTCGCCTGCAGGAGATGGCCGACAGCCTGTCCGCGCCGGGTGCTGGGCACCTCGCGGATCCGGCCGAAGCGAAGCGCGCGCGCCGCTCCGCATAACATTACGTCCGCCGCCCCCTTCCTTCTATCAGCCGTGCTGGGCCGCCACGGCATTTGGGAGCCTGCCTCTAGATGACCATCAAGGTCGGTATCAACGGATTTGGACGCATTGGCCGCAACATCTACCGCGCGGCCGACAAGCTGAACGCTGACTTCGAGATCGTCGCTGTGAACGACCTCGGCGATGCCGCCACCTTCGCGCACCTGCTCAAGTACGACACCGCCCTTGGCACATTCGGGCCAGAGGTGTCCGCCAGCGGCGATTCGCTCAAGGTTGACGGCCGCACCGTCAAGTTTCTTAGCGTCAGGGATCCGGGCGAGCTGCCGTGGAAAGACCTCGGGGTGGATGTCGTCGTGGAGTCAACCGGCCTGTTCACCGATGCGACGAAAGCCCGCGTCCACATCGACAAAGGCGGCGCGCAGAAGGTGATCATCTCCGCGCCCGCGACCAACCAGGACTACACGGTCGTGTTTGGCGTCAACCACACGGGTTACGACCCCAAGAAGCACAACGTCATCTCCAACGCCAGCTGCACCACCAACTGCTTCGTGCCGCTCGCCAAGGTCCTGAACGACTCATTCGGGATCGAGCGCGGCATGATGACGACGGTTCACGCGTACACGGCCGACCAGAAGCTGCAGGACCTGCCGCACAAGGATCTCCGCCGAGCGCGTGCCGCTGCCGACAACGTCATTCCAACCTCGACGGGAGCCAACCGAGCCGTCGCGGAGGTCCTCCCGGAGCTGGCCGGCAAGTTCGCCGGCATGGCGTTCCGCGTGCCGATCCTCGATGTCTCCCTCGTCGACCTGACGGTCGAGCTGAAGAACGCCACCACCGCCAAGGCCATCAACGCGGCCTTCGAGGAAGCGTCCAAGGGGGCGCTGAAGGGCATCCTTGCCGTCAGCCACGAAGAGCTCGTTTCATCCGACTTCAAGAGCAACCCGCATTCGTCGATCGTCGACGCGCCGCTGACACTGGAGCTCGGCTCTCACTGGGCCAAGGTCGTGAGCTGGTACGACAACGAGTGGGGGTTTAGCTGCCGGATGGTCGACCTGATCACCTACATGGCGGCGCGACTCTGAAAGCTTCGATTGCGAAAGTCGATGTCGACGGCAAGCGGATACTCGTTCGCGAGGACTTGAACGTGCCGCTCGCCAACGGGGAAATCACCGATGACGCGCGCATCAAGGCAGCGGTCCCGACTCTCGAGCACCTCGCACAGCGCGGCGCCATGGTCATCGTGATGTCACATCTCGGTCGCCCGAAAGGTATCGCCCCGTCGCTTTCGCTGCGGCCGGTGGCGGCTGCGCTGTCGAAACAGCTCGGTCGCGATGTGCAGTTTGCCGAAGATTGCGTCGGGGAATCGGCTCGCGCGGCGGTAGGCCATCTCAAGGGCGGCCAGGTCTTGCTCCTGGAGAACGTTCGCTTTCATCCCGAGGACGAGGCCAACGACCCAGAGTTCGCCCGTCGCTTGGCAGCGTTCGGCGAGGTCTTCGTCAACGATGCATTTGCCGCCTCGCATCGGGCACATGCTTCCGTCGTCGGCGTCGCCAAGCACCTGCCCGCATACGCCGGGGAGCTGATGCTTGCCGAGCTGACGGCGCTCCATAAAGCGCTGGACGACCCCAAGCGTCCGCTCGTGGCGGTGGTCGGGGGAGCCAAGGTCTCGACCAAGGTCGGCGTCCTGACTCACCTGCTCGAGAAGGTTGACGCGTTACTCGTCGGTGGAGCGATGGCGAACACGTTCTTCAGAGCGAAGGGTTACCCGACCGGCGACGGCCTCGTCGAAGAGTCGGCCCTCATGGACGCCGTCGAGGTCGAGAAGGTGGGCGGCAAGAAGCTGGTCCTCCCGGTCGACCTCGTCTGCGCGCGCCGGATGGAGGCCGGGCAGCAGATCAAGACGGTGCCCGCGAACGCAGTTGAGCCTGGTTGGATGGCGCTGGACATCGGCCCCGAGTCGGTGGCGAAGTTCGGCCAGCACATCGCGTCCGCAGCGACCATCGTCTGGAACGGGCCGATGGGGGTTGCCGAGATCGCCGACTTCAGCCAGGGGACCAAGGCGGTGGGAGAGGCGATTGCGCGCTCGGGCGCATACACGTTGGTGGGCGGCGGCGACACGGTGGCCGCCATCGACGCCCTTGGGCTCTCCGGCTTTTCGCACGTATCGACCGGAGGCGGCGCGACTCTCGAATATCTCGAGGGCAAGGAGCTGCCTGGCGTCGCGATCTTGAAGGACGCCTGATGGCCGCTGCCGAGAAGGCCCTCCTCGCGGCCAACTGGAAGATGAACCCGACTGACGGGGGCGCAGCCCTCGAGCTCGTGAACGCCATCCTGCCGGTGGCCTCCGCCAATGTCGACCAGGTGGAGGTGGCGCTCTTCCCGCCATTTCCGTGGCTGCTCGGCGTCGCCGAGTTGTTGGGTGAGTCGGGAGTCAAGCTCGGTGCGCAGGACTGCTTCTGGGAGATGTCGGGCGCCTACACCGGCGAGGTGTCGCCGGCGATGCTGCAGGGCTGGTGCCAGTGGGTGCTGGTCGGGCACTCCGAGCGTCGCGCCTACCTTGGCGAGACTGACGAGATGGTGGCGAAGAAGGTCGCGGCGTCCCTCTCATGCAACCTGGGCGTGATCATGTGCGTCGGCGAGCTCGATGAGCATTACGCCGCCGGCACCGGCAGCGACGTGGTCACCGCGCAGGTCAAAGCAGGCCTCGCCGACTGCTCGGCTGACGACTCGGCGCGTTTGGTGATCGCCTACGAACCGGTCTGGGCGATCGGGACCGGAAAGAGTGCGGACCCCGAGCACGCGTACAAGACAATGCGGCTGATACGCCGCGTCGTGGGCGAGGTCATCGGCGCCGGCGCGGCGCGCAAGGTGCGTGTGCTCTACGGCGGGAGCGTGAATGCCGGCAACGTGCAGTCATACGTCGAGCTGCCTC
>JBGQGI010000085.1:0-6798 GCA_041497375.1 Candidatus Dormibacteraceae bacterium
AGCAGGCCTCGCGCGCCGGCCCAAGGGCTGAGCGGAAATATGTGGTGGCGCCTGAGGCCCAACCAGATCTCTCCGAGCTTCATGGCTCCATCGTGGTCGGGCTGGCCCGCCATCCAGGCGGCGTTGACGGCGCCGACGGAGGTACCGATCAGCAAGTCAGGCCGGATTCCGCCCTCCGTGAGCGCCTGGAGCATCCCGACCTGGACGGCTCCGAGGCTCCCACCGCCGGACAGGACGAAGGCGACCGGTCCACGAGCAACCACACCCTTACGGCGCGGGCAGCTGCGGCTCATCGAGCTAGACCCGCAGGCTCCGAAACATTCAGGCAGCCCTCTCGGTGTCGTGATTCTCGGCCCGCTTCGCTCGGAGGTCTTTGAGGAACACCGTGGCGTCCACCCGGTCCCACAACCGCCAGTCGGCTTCGGAGCGCCAGACTTGGTCGAAAAGGGATTCGAGCTGAGAGTTAAGGTCGGGCGCGTCAGATCTGGACTTGAATTTCATATTTCGTCTCCTACCACCAGAACGCGCACCCGACCATTTCTCAACTACCACCATTGGACGGATTTGCCATTCCACCTTTGAATGGTCAGCCGGCTGTCCATACGGGTGGCGAAGTCGAGTCAAGTCCGAGCAGGGAGGTTAGCTCTCTTGGCGCCGGCGTACCTGTGGACTTGACGGTCCACAGCTGGAACATCCCTCCTGGTGTCGCCGGGGCGAGGTAGGCGATGCTCTTGCCATCCGGAGAGAAGACCGGTGAGGCCACCAGCTCGCCCGTGACTAGCGTGCTCGGTGTACTGAGAGTCAAAGTGGTGGGGTCGAAAGCGGCCACGTTCAGCTCTGTGGACTGCGTCTGGCCTTTGGTGCAGACCATCGCGACGAGCTTCTGATCGGATGAGAGCGCCGCCTGACCGCAATCCAACGCCGGATCGGTGAGGGCGAATCCGGTGCTTCCGGGCCGGCTCTGCAACCAGACTTGAGGGTGGACCTGCGACTGGTCGTCGATCGAGTACTTCGTGTAGATGAGACCGCCGCCCGCCAGCGGCGACGGATAAACGTCCCCGCCCGTGTAGTAGTTGGGATTTGTCCATTGGACCGATTCGTGGGAGCTTGGATCTGACGGGCTCGCGAAGATCGCTAGGTCGACGCGGTAGCTGTTGAAAGGGTCTTTGGGGTCGAAGTCGTAGAACAGGGTGCGGCCATCGGGGCTGAAACGCGGATAGAAAACCCAGTGGTTGGATTCCATCTGCGGCGAGTGGTCGTGCGTGAGCAGCGCGGTCAGGTGCCCGCTGGGCGTCATCAGGTACAGGTCGGACCAGTTCTCGTAACGCCTGACGACCGCGAGCTCGCTGCCGTCCGAAGAGACGGCCGGCTGCGTCCAGCCGGACTCCGTTGTGATCTGGGTGAAGGTGCCGTTGCGGAAGCGATAGATCGCTCCGGCCTGAGCCACGTACAAGGTTCCGGGAACCGAGGGTGCGCGGACCTGGTTAGGCCGCACGACATGAGACTTGCCCGCTTTGAGAAAGCCGGCGGCGTTGTAGATGCCGACGCCGAATGCGAATATGGCGACGGCAAGCGTCACGGCTGCCAGCCATCTCGCAAGCCGTCCAGGGCGTGACGAGATCACGGCGTCAGCCGGTATCACGAAAACGTCTGGTGCACGAGGGGTAGGATGGCGGACCAGTCCGGCAGCACCACGTCCTGCCCCGCTGCAGACCCTTCCGAGGTGTACGGCGCCAACAGTACAACGCGGTGGATGTTGGATCCGCCGAAGCTGCCCGCGATGGAAAAGAGCTGGCGGAGCCTGTCCAGTCTGATGCTGGTCTTGACCTCTCCGTTGAATGCCGCCGCGAGAGTCGGGAGATCCGCCACGTTGAGGTGAGTCGCCTGGGCCTTGATTGCGAGCAGGATCTGCTGCTGCCGCTCCGAGCGGGCGAAGTCGCTCCGCAGGTCGCCGTGGCGTGATCGCACGTACTGTAGAGCGTGTACACCGTCGAGGTGAGTTGCGCCGGGGAGCACGGCTACGCGGTAGTAGTCATATGGATTGCCGGTGCTGCTTAGATCTGAGGGATAGAAATCATCCATGACCGGATTAGTGACAACAACGTCGACCCCGCCCAGGTGGTCGATGAACTTCACCAGCCCGTTTAGGCCGATCCAGACGTAGTCGTCGATATGCACTTTGAAGTTGCTCTCTACCGCGGCGATCGCGCCCTGGGGCCCTCCGAGCTGGTAGGCGGTGCTGATCTTGCCCATTCCCTGGTTCGGGATCGGCACCCACAGGTCCCTGGGGATCGAGAGCATGGTCGCCTGCTTGGAGCCCGGGTCGACCCTGAGCAGGATCATTGACTGCGTGTTCAGGCGGTCCGCCGGGAATTTGGAGTCGTCGTCCGAACCCAGGAGCAGTACGGTGAAGGGCTGGCTCGGAGCTACATCGATCGGATTGAGGTTGGAAATGGTGTCGGAAACCGCGCCGGCGACCGTGCCGGAACTGGGCGTCGCCGAGGCGGCAGTCCGGAAAAGTGGGAAAAAGTAGGCCCCGAGACCGACCAGACCGGCAAGCACGAAGCCGGCGGCGATGATCGAGGCGCGCGGCATGTACACGGGCGAAATCTCCATATGAGCAACGCTTGAGGCCACTCAAGGCCCCGCCTGAGAAGGCAGCTAAGCCAAGCGGCTGCCTCCCAGGCCCTCGGCGGGACAACGTGAGGGTGCCGGCCGGAGTCTCATGACGGCCCGCTCGCGAACGTGAACCTGCCCGCCTCGATGATGGCGCCGGCTGTGGCCCCACCGAACATCGGTCTACTCTTCGACTCCCTTCACCGCCTTCTCCGGCGCTGGACGGAAATCGGATTCGACGACCCGGTGGCCGTCAGGCCGTTCAGCGCCGAGGCTCGCAGCGCTCCCCTCACCGGAACGTGTTCGCCCGGCCGTCGGCAGCGTCCGCTCGGTATTCGGTGCGGAAGGATTGGTCTCGCTGGCTTGCGAGGGCCGGGCTTGGCGTCAGCGTGAGCATCCAGACCAACCTGCTCCGCTCATCGAGCCGCGCTTTCGGCGGCACGCAGAATCGAGCGCTCAGGAGCCTACGCCGCGCGGTGGGTGGGCTGCGCAGCCGCCCGGTCGAGCGGATGCGGTGTGACATCTCCTGGCGTTGCCTCGATCACGACTCCGCCGTCGCTCAGCTCGTGGGCCAGCTTGACCAGCTTAAGCCGGAGCGGGCCAGGGCCGAGAACCCTGGCCGCGAGGACGACCAAGGGCTTGACGATGACAGAGCCGTTGGTGCGGTACAGGGTCTTACGCGTGCGCATCGCGATCAGAGAACGCCGACTCGTTGCGGAGCAGTGGAGCTCTGGAACCGCGGAATCGATGGCATCACACCAACCTTCTGGAAAAAGCAGCCGGCAAATTCTTCGTAACGGCGCCGCGATGAGGAGCTGCACTGAAGCAGCCAGTGCAAGCCCCTTCGCTTAGACAACGCCCCGCCGTGGTCCGATACCGGGCGCACCGTTGAGGAGTGGCGCCAAGCCTGGGTGTGGCGAGCGCGAGCGGCTATACGACCGCCCCGCGAGGCACGTTCGGCCGGGTTCGCCAACCAGATCGCCGCCGCGCTCGAGATGTTGCAGCTGCACGGGCGGCTGGCGCGCGCTGTCGACCTTCTGCAGGCGTTCGACCGTCTTCTTCAGGTCCGCTCAGCGTATTCCAGGTTCCAAACCAGGCCCTCGGCCAGCAACCTTCAGCAGGGACCCAGCAATTCTTCTCGTGTGCACGGCCGCCGACCGGACGCGTAAGCGGTTTGCCCGCGGGCTCCCAGGCGATGCGATGCAGATGACGGAAGGCTGAGTTGAAGCTGAAGCGCTTCGCGATCCAAACGGTCAGAATGACGCGATGGTCGGCGATAATTATGTCCTTCTGACGAAGATGGAGGACGCCCCGCGCCGGATACTGTGCGAGGTTGCGGATGGGGCCGTGCACGGCTTGGTGGCCGACAACGGTCGCCGCTTTCTCGGCGCGGAGCGCGACCGCCTGCCCGGACATCTTGGGCTGCTCGCGCTCAACGAGCGCTCGCTGCTCGCCGGCGGGTGGACCAAGATCGAGAGCGAGCCCGGCCCGGGCACGAAGATCGAGTTCTGGATGCCGGTCGCATGACCGCATCCTCGCCCACGCGCGTCCTCATCGTCGAGGACCATCAGATCGTTGCCGATGGGTTGTCCGCGTTGATCAACGACCAGGGCGACATGACCGTGGTGGGCACGGCCGGCTCGGTTTCCGATTCGATCGTGCGCGCCACCGAGCTGATGCCAGACGTCGTGTTGATGGACTTCCGGCTTGGCGACGGAACGGGCGCCGACGCCGGCACGGCCATCCGCCAGGTTCGCCCCGAGACCAAGCTGATCGTCCTTACCCGCGAGGACAGCGATGCCGCGCGCTTTGCCGCCCTCGAAGCCGGGGCGAGCGCATTCATCCACAAGTCGCGCGCGGCCCAGGACGTGGTGGAGGCGATCCGCGTCGTCGCGGGCGGAGGCTCGCTCTTCACACCGCGCGCCATCGCCACCCTGCTGAACAAGCGCCGAGAGGCAGACTCCCAGTTCGAGAGGCTCACGCCGCGTGAGAAGGAAGTTCTGCGGTTGATGGCAGAAGGCACGTCCAGCCGCGAAATCGCCGACAAGCTCGGCATCACCTACACCACGGTTCGCACCCACATCCGCAGCCTGGGCAGCAAGCTCGGGGTCCATTCCAAGCTCGAAGCGATCGTCAAGGCTCGCGAGCTCGCGCTCGTCGAGTAGCGAGGCGCCTCTGGGCGCGGCCGCGCCTCTAGGCTCCGGACACCCGCCGGCGGCCTGTCCGGCCGAGCAGCTTGAGCGTGGGGCGGTCCTCCTCGTTCCACCGGCGCACGGTCCTGCGCCGGCGCTTGTCCTCGTAGAGGTCGACGTCGGCGGACTGATAGAGGGTCTGCCAGTCCTGGCCGGACCGCCAGGCGGCGATGCCGATGCTCACCTCGACCGGTTCGGGTGATTTCACGCTGAGTCCAACGTGCTGGACGGCTCCGCGCAGGCGGACGGCGACTTCGCGCGCCCGCTCCACCTCGGTCTCCGGCATCGCGACTGCGAACTCGTCGCCCCCGACGCGTGCGCATACGTCTGAGGCACGCACCACCCGCTGCAGCTGCTGCGCCACGAGCTTGAGCGCGGCATCGCCTGCTCGGTGGCCTTGACGGTCGTTGATCCGCTTCAGGTTGTCGAGGTCGATCATCATCACCGAGAGGCGGCGGCCGTGGCGCTCAGCGAGCGCGACCTCGCGCTCCATCACACGCTCGAACTCGCGCCGGTTGGCGAGACCTGTGAGGTGGTCGGTGCGCGCCTCGCTGGCGAACTGACGGGCGCGGTCAAGCGCGATGGCGACCTGGTCCGCGACCGCGGCCACGAACAGCAGGTCCCCAGCGTTGAACACTCGATCGACCATCGTGGCGACAGTCATGAAACCGACGGCCCGCCCTCGCACGCGAAGCTGTGCACGCAGGCCGTTCCACTCGCGGCTCGAAATTCTGTCGACCTGTGACTCCGAGCGGCCGACGACCGATGCCGAGGCCTTGCCGTTCGGGCCGACCTCCCGCGCGAATCCCTCCACCTGGTCCAGGTCCAGGCCGACGGTGTGCATAAGCTTGAGGCTCGAGCGCTCACGCAACCACAGCGCGCCGGTGCTCAAACGCAACGCGGTGAGCGATTCCACCAGCGCGATCTCGGCGGTCTCCAAGACGTCGAGCGTGCGGCCCATCGCCGTGACGATGGCGGCGAGGCCATACATCTCGCTCTCTCGCGCGCGGTGCTCCTCGTCGAGATGCTGGAGATACCCACTCGCGATCGCCATCGTCAGGCGCTCCGTTACGTCCTCGAGGCGGCTCTGCGCCAAAGCGACGATCTCGTCGTGGCGGGGACTGCACTGCAGGGGCAGCGAAATCAGCTCGACGGTCGTGCGCCGGTAGACAGCGAGCACGTCGAACAGGGACTCCAGCGGCACGCCCTGCGCGGCGCGCAGCCGTCCGAACTCTCGCGCACGCTGCTCGCAGTGGGCCCAGGGCATCTCGACGTCGGCACGCAGCGACCCGAGCATCATCTCGATAAAGCCGGCGGAGGTCGCGACCAGGTCCTCGCCCATCTGCTCGCTGAGCATGACGAGCTGGGGCAAACGGGCGCGCACAACCTCGAGAGTCTTTTTCCCGCTCTCTCTCGCGTCGGCCGTAAGGCCGCTGGCGATCGCCCCAAGCACATCGCCCGAGAAGTCAGCCGCGGACTCGGCCCCTGAATTCATCCCGCAGTGAGAACGCCGGCCGCACTGCTAACACTTGAACCGACGGCCTACTGCAAGTGAGTTAGTGAAAATCCGCGCAACCGTACGGTGACCGGAGGTGGGGTCGACGGCCAGAGTAGGGGCAGGGTGAGCGAGCTCGAAAGAGCCGCCACCACTACGCGGGGGGGAAACAACGAAACCATGGCGGAGTCGATCTCGGAGTCAGTCGCCGTCGGCGCCGTAAGTGAGCCGGGCATGGCCTACCAGGCAGGCAACGAAGCAGATTTCGAGCGCCTTTACCAAGCTTCATATGGCAAGATCCTAGGCACGCTGACTGCGATCCTCGGCGATCGGTCCGCCGCGGAGGACTGCGCCCAGGACGCGTTCGAAAGGGCTTACAAGAAGTGGCCCAACTGGCAGCCGATAGCGCCCGCGGAGGCGTGGGTGCACCGGATCGCCGTCAACGCCGCCGTCTCGCACCAGCGCAAGATGCGCCTTCGCGAAGTCGGCGAGGTG
>JBGQGI010000086.1:0-6763 GCA_041497375.1 Candidatus Dormibacteraceae bacterium
CCGTCGCCAACACGCTCGAGGGCGTGGCCGCAGGCGCGGACATGGTGCAGGGCACCATCAACGGCTATGGCGAGCGATGCGGCAACGCCAACCTCGTCTCGGTCGTGGCGAACCTCGTCCTCAAGCTGGGGATCGACGCGCTCGAGTCGGACTCGCTGGCGAGGTCCACGGACCTATCACGGACGGTGGCGGAGATCGCAAACCTGGCCTTGCCCCTGCAGCAGCCGTTCGTCGGATATGGAGCCTTCGCTCACAAGGGCGGCCAGCACGTGGCTGCCGTGCTCAAGCACAAGGATTCCTACCAGCACATCGACCCGAGCCTCGTCGGCAATGAGCCGCACGTCCTGGTGTCCGAATTGTCAGGCAGAGGCAACATCCTCGCGAAGGCTCGCGAGTTCGGATTGGAGCTGGACCGCAACGACCCTCATACGAGATGGCTGGTGCAGCACCTCAAAGAGCTCGAGCACCAGGGCTATTCGTATGAAGCTGCGGATGCATCCTTCGAGATGCTCATACGGCGGTTGCAGCCCGGCTACGAAGCGCCATGGAAGGTTGCGGACTTCACCACGATGGTGCGCAAGGACGGCGATGCAGTGCACGCCGAGGCAACGGTGAAGGTCGAGGTGGGCGGCGCGGTCTATCACACAGCGGCGTCCGGCAATGGACCGGTGAACGCGCTGGATGCTGCGCTCCGCAAGGCGCTGAGTCCCCGTTTTCCGAGCCTGAGAGGGGTCGGCCTCCACGACTACAAGGTGCGCATTCTCGACAGCGCCGCGGGCACAGCCGCGACGACGAGGGTGCTGATCGAATCGGGGCGCGGCCTGCGGCGCTGGACGACGGTGGGCTGCTCGAGCAACATCATCGAGGCTTCCCTCGCGGCGCTCGTCGACTCGTTCGAGTACGCGCAGCTGGCCAAGCCTGTTCGAAAGACTTGACGCGGAGGGATGCCGCCCGGCAGGAGATCCCGCCGGAGCTCAGGAGCGATATCCGCATGCTGGGTGAGATCCTCGGCCAGGTCATCGCCGAATATGGCGGCGCAGCGCTGCTGCGGGACGTCGAGCTCCTGCGGCGTTCGGTGATCCGAGCACGAGACGACGCGGCGTATGAACGCAAGGCGGAAAAGCTGGTGGCAGCCTGGTCGCTTTCGCGTGCGACAGCGGTCGCGCGGGCGTTCGCCTGTTACTTCCATCTCGCCAACCTCGCCGAGGAGCACCATCGCGCGAGAGTCCTGCGCGAGCGAGACCACGGACCCAAGCCGCTGCCTGAATCGCTGGCAGCAACCGTCAGGAATTTGAAGTCTCGCCACGGCGAGAGGCGTTTCAAGCAGATGCTCGCCGACTTCGAGGTGCACCCGGTCTTCACTGCCCACCCGACTGAAGCTCGACGGCGCGCCGTCGTGACCGCCATCCGCCGAGCCGGCGAGCAGCTCGACCGTCTCGACGACGCGACGCGTTCGGAGGGCGAGCGCACGGACGCCCGACGCCGGCTCGTCGAGGAGGTCGACATCCTGTGGCGGACCGGGCAGCTCCGCGCCACGCAGGTCCAGCCCCTCGACGAGGTCCGCTCGGTCATGGCGGTGTTCGACGAAACACTGTTTCTCGCGGTGCCGGAGATTTACAGAGCGCTGGACCGGGCGTTGAGCCCGAGCGACTCAGGCCGGCGGCCGCCTCTCGCGCCGGCCTTTCTCCGCTTCGGCAGCTGGGTGGGCGGAGATCGTGACGGCAATGCGAACATCACAGCGGCGGTGACGGCCGCGACGATGCCGATCCAGTCGGAGCACGTTCTGATCGCCCTCGAGAACGCAACCAGCCGCGTGGGCCGGGCCCTCACGGCCGACACGGCGACGACACCTCCAAGCCCGCGCCTCCGCCGGCGACTTGCCGCCTTCCGTGCTGCGGATCCGAAGCGCTTTGCCGAGCTGGAGAAGCGCTCGCCATCTGAGCCGCACCGGCAGTTTCTGATTCACGTCGCGGACCGCCTCCGCGCCACCCGGGTCGGGGATGCCAGGCGAAAATTTGACAGGGCGGACAGCCTCCTCGAGGACCTGCGAACCGTGCAGGCATCCCTGGCGGCAGCGGGCGCCGCGCGCCTGGCGTATGGCGAGCTGCAGCATCTGATCTGGCAGGCCGAGACATTCGGCTTTCATCTCGCCGAGCTGGAGGTGCGCCAGCACAGCCTCATTCATGAGCTCGCGCTGGCCGAGGTGCGGGCAGGTGCCAAGCGGTCGGCCGCCGCCAAAGAGGTGCTCGACACGCTTGGGGCGATGGCCGCGCTGCAAGCCCATTTCGGCCCGGAGGCTTGCCGGCGTTACGTCGTCAGCTTCACCCGCGATGTCAACGACATCGCCGCGGTTTACGCGCTGGCCGCTCATGCCACCGGAGGCATTGCTCCGACACTCGACGTGATCCCGCTCTTCGAGACCGTCGCCGACCTGCGCAGATCGCCGTCGGTGATGGACGCGATGCTGAAGCTCGACCCTGTGAAACGCCAAATCGCCCGGTCCGGTGGCCGCCTCGAGGTCATGCTCGGCTACTCCGACTCGACCAAAGAAGTCGGCCCGCTCACTGCCACCCTCGCCCTTTACCACGCGCAGGAGGAGCTGACCAGGTGGGCGGCGCGCCACGGCCTGAAGCTCACGCTCTTCCATGGGCGGGGCGGAGCGCTGGGGCGCGGCGGTGGCCCTGCCAACCGGGCGGTTCGAGCGCAGGCGCCAGGGTCGGTGGGCGGCCATTTCAAGGTCACGGAGCAGGGCGAGGTCATCTTTGCGCGGTATGGCAACAGAGCGATCGCCCGCCGGCACCTCGAGCAGGTCGCATCGGCGGTGCTCGAGGCCTCCGCACCGGTTACCCGAAAGCGCGCCAGGCCTCCGGCCGACCGCTTCCGGCGCCTGTCCCTGGAGGTGGACGAAGCCGCGCGCTCCGCTTACCGGGCCCTGGTCGAAGCCGAAGGGTTTGCCGGCTGGTTTGCGCAGGTGAGCCCGATCGAGGAGCTGGGCCGCCTGCGCATCGCCTCCCGGCCGGCCAGGCGGCACGGCGGCAACAGCCTCGACGACCTACGCGCGATCCCTTGGGTGTTCGCGTGGTCGCAGATGCGGCTCAACCTGCCGGGTTGGTACGGGTTGGGGAGCGGCCTCGCGGCCGCACCATTGAAAGAGCTCAGAAAGGCGTATGCGTCGTGGCCGCTCTTCAATGTGCTCCTCGACAACGCCGAGATGAGCCTGGCGAAGACCGATCGGAAGATCGCAACGCGCTACCTGGACCTGGGCTCGAGCCCGGCCCTCTCCTCCCTGCTCCTGCGCGAGTACGAGTTGACCAAGGAGCGGGTGCTCGCAGTCACGGGCCATAAGCGCCTGCTCGAAGACCGGCGCGTGCTTTCGTGGGCGATCGAATTGCGCAACCCATACGTGGACGCGCTCTCCCACCTCCAGCTCAGAGCCTTGCGCGCCCTGAGAGCCAAAGGATCGCGCGCGCGCGAGAGAGCGCTCGCGGAGAGGCTGTTTCTGCTGACTGTCAACGGCGTCGCGGCCGGCCTCCAGAACACCGGCTAGAGGCTGGCGCCTTTACGTGGCACGCGGCCGGCGCTCTGCAAGATGCAGAATTGGTCGCTGACACGCTGCCTGGGGCGAGCGGGTCCGATCTTGTGGGTACTTCGGCACCCTCGAAAGTCCCTTTCGGCAATACCAATGCGAGCCCGAGGAGGCAAACGGTGCGACATCGATGAGCGAGCCGGCGCCAGAAGAGGCGCCTCCGGCGCACCCTGACTCGGTCGTTGTTCTCGACCAGGTGGTCAAGCGCTTTGGTTCCGTTGTGGCGGTCGACAGGCTCACGCTGGAGATCCGGCGGGGTGAGTTCTTCAGCATGCTGGGCCCGTCCGGCTGCGGCAAGACCACCACGCTCCGCTTGATCGGAGGCTTCGAGATGCCCACCGAAGGAGTGGTTCGCCTGGACGGGCAGGACGTGACCGACCTGCCCGCCTACAAGAGAAACGTCAACACTGTCTTCCAGTCCTATGGTCTGTTCCCCCACCTGAGCGTTTACGACAACGTCGCGTTCGGCCTGCGCCGGAAGAAAGTGCCCGCGAAGGAAGTCGAGAGGCGCGTGGTGGAGGCCCTCGAGCTGGTGAGCCTGGCGGGTTACGGGAAGCGGCGGCGCTCGCAGCTTTCGGGAGGCCAGCAGCAGCGGGTCGCGCTGGCTCGGGCGCTGGTCAACCGTCCCCAGGTGCTGCTCCTCGACGAGCCGCTGGGGGCGCTCGACCTCAAGCTCCGCAAGCAGATGCAGCTGGAGCTCAAGCGCATCCAGAAAGAGGTGGGCATCACTTTCGTCTTCGTGACCCACGACCAGGAAGAAGCGATGACCATCTCCGACCGCATCGCCGTCATGAACAACGGGAAGATCGAGCAGCTCGGCCGGCCCGAGGACGTCTACGAGCGCCCCGCGACTGTGTTCGTGGCCGAGTTCCTGGGCGCATCCAACCTCCTCGAAGGCACTTATCGAGGGACCGATGCCGGCTGGGGCCAGGTCGAGCTGGCAAACGGCGTGAGGATCCGGATACCGGTCGAGCGGGACCGGCGAGATGGCGAATCTCTTCGCGTCGGGGTCCGGCCGGAGAAGATTCAGGTCTTCCCCGTCGGCACCGAGCCGCCCGCGAGCATGAATGTCGTTCCCGCTACCCTACGGAGCGCGGTGTTTGCGGGAGTGAGTTTTCAGTACTTCTTCCAGACCGGCGAAGGGCGAGATATGACAGCTTTCGACCGCAACTCAACCGGGGGCGCTGTCGCCAAACCTGGCGATGCGGTTCGCCTTGCCTGGGCGCCTCAACACACATTCGTCATCCCCGTCGGCGAGTCGGAGACCGCCGCCCTGCAGAAACCACACGCTAGAGGAGAGGAATGAGCACCGAAAAAGAGATTCCGTACTACATGGACCCATCCATCCTGCGCGGGTTGACTCAGAAGCGCATAACGAGGCGTACGGCGCTGCGGGGAGCCGGCGCTGTGAGCATGGCGGCCTTCCTGGCCGCCTGCGGGATTGGCAGCAAACCCCCGGTGGCGTCGCACACCAACTGGGTGTGGGACAAGGCAACCAAAGCGGGCGTCCTCGACTTCGCCAACTGGCCGCTTTACATCGACACCCTGGAAGTCAACGGCAAGACCACCTACCCGACCCTTGACCAGTTCTTCAAGGAGACCGGCATCAAGGTCACCTACAGCGAGCCGATCCTGGACAACAACAGCTTCTTCGCCAAGGTCGCGCCCCAGCTGGCGCAGGGCCAATCGATCGGTCACGACATCATCGTCGTCACCAACGGCATCTTCCTGACCGACTACCAGCTCAAGAGCTGGCTGACCGAGCTCGACCTCAGCAAGCTCCCCAACTTCACCCAGTACGCCTCCCCCCGGGTGCAGGCCCGCGCCTTCGACCCCGGCAACAAGTTCACCATCCCCTGGCAGTCCGGGTTCACCGGCATCGGTTACAACCCGAAGCTGACGGGCCGTGAGATCACCAGCTTCAACGATCTCTTCGACCCCAAGTTCAAGGGCAAGGTCGGCATGTTCAGCGAGAACCAGGACCTTGGCAACCTGGTCCTGGTCGGGATGGGAGTCAAGCCGGAGAACTCGACTCCGAAGGACTGGCAGGCGGCGGCCGACAAGCTCAAGAAGCAGCGCGACGACGGCATCGTTCGCAAGTACTACGACCAGACCTACATCGACGCCCTGAAGAAGGGTGAGACAGCGATCAGCATGGCCTGGTCCGGCGACATCTTCCAGGCCAACCTGTCAGCCGGCAACCATGACCTCAAGTTCGTCATTCCGGACGAGGGTGGCGTGATCTGGACCGACAACATGACCATCCCGGTGGGCGCCGCTCACCCGCTCGACGCCATCACCTACATGAACTGGGTCTACCAGCCCAGGATCGCTGCCACCATGGCCGAGTCCATCGAGTACATCACGCCGGTGCCAAGCGCGCAGACCTACATCGCGCAGGATGCGGCGGCGGCCACGAATGCCGATGACAAGGCGTCTCTGCTCGAGCTCTCCACCGATCCGGCCATCTTCCCGCCTCAAGACGTCCTGGCCAAGACCTCCTACTACCGGGTCCTCGACCCGATCGAGACCACCGTGTGGAACGACATCTTCAACGCGGTCATCCTCGCCTGAGAGAAACGGACCAGAGGTGGCCGGCGCTCACCCACATTGGGGACGAGCGCCGGCGCCTTTGCCGTAGCGCTCAGTCGGATAATTCGTAGGTCAGCGTGTATTTGCCCTTGCTGCCATGCGGTGCGCCGAAGCCGCCCTTGCCGGTCAAACCCTTCAGATCACCTTTGGCGGCATCAGGGACCACCTCCCATTTGGTCTTTGCCTCCTTGCCGTCGTACTCACCTCGAAGCAGGAGCGCAAACGATCCCTTCCTGGAGCCGATCGTGCCTTTGATCACCTGGACGCCCGAGTACTCGGCGGTCTTGTCGGGGCGGTAGACCATGAGGTACTCGGTGGTGCCCGTGCCCTTGATGTCCCCGGTGAACTTTTGCTTGACCGTTGCCCTTGTCACCTTCGGACCGGTGGAGGCGCCGGCCGGCTTCTCCTGCCAATCCGTGATCTCGAATCCACCCTTGGCGATCTTCTTCATTGCGTCACCTCCAACGTTCGTGTGTGCTCAGTCGCCGCTGGTGCTCCCCCTTGAGCGTCCATGTGATACCTCCTCATACGAAGTTGAAGATTCCATCATCCGCGCCCAAATGGTCGGATGAGCTCTCCCGCGAG
>JBGQGI010000087.1:0-6703 GCA_041497375.1 Candidatus Dormibacteraceae bacterium
ATTCTGAGTCGGGCGGGCAGGTCGGCGACACCGGGACGATCACGTCTCCGTCCGGGCGCGTGCGTATCGAGGACGCCCAGAAGCCGGCGGATGGCGTCATCGCGCATCTCGGCACAGTCGTCACCGGCGAGGTTCGTGTCGGCGAGAAAGCGACAGCCGCCGTCGACGCAGGACGGCGACATCAGATTGCGCGTCACCACTCCGCGACGCACCTTCTGCACAAAGCGCTGCGGGAGACGATTGGGGAGCAGGTCGTCCAAAGGGGCTCATGGGTGGGACCGGATCACACGACGTTTGACATCCCGCTCAACCGTGCGGTCACGAAGGACGAGCTGGATCGCATCAACCGGCGAGTGATGGAGAAGGTGCGCGAAGCGCTGCCTTTCCACGAACAGCAGCTGCCCTACAAGGAAGCCGTCTCGCAGGGCGCGATGCACCTGTTCGAGGAGAAGTACGGCGACGTCGTCCGTGTCGTGTGCTTCGGCGATTGGACGTGCGAGCTGTGCGGCGGGACTCATGTGAAGAACAGTGCCGACATCGGGACGGCGGTGATCGTCTCCGAAACCAGCATCGGCTCTGGCCTGCGGCGCATCGACATGGTCGTCGGCGAGGCCGCGGCCGAGCTGGTGCGGCGAGACCGCGACCTCCTGGCCGAGCTTGCCCGGTTGTTCAACGCCACCCCGGATCAGCTACCCGAACGCATCAAGGCCCTGCGCGCCCAGCTCAAGGAGACCGAAAAGGAGCGCGACAAGCTGCGGGACGAGGTTCGAAGCGCTCGGATTGGCGGGGGCGATGGTGCCGGAGCGGGCGCCACGATCAGGCACGGCCGGGTGGACTACGTGACCCAGACCGTCGACGCCTCTAACCTTGACGAGTTGAAAGCCTATGCAGATCGGTATCTCGAGATCGTGAAGTCCGGCATCGTAACCGTTGTCGGCGGCGGGATGTTTGTCATCAAGGTGTCCAATGACCTTGTCTCCCAATACGATGCGAACACGCTCAAGTCCCTGTTTGGGACGGGCGGCGGACGCCCGCAGCTGGTTAGCGGCAAGCTGACCGTATCGGCCGACGAGGCGTTCAAGCGCCTCGAAGAGGCCCTGCAGTGACCAAGTTCAAGTTCCTGCGCAAACGGAGCGAGTACTACAGGCACTTCACCGTGCTCGACATCGGCACGGACCTCATCAAGGTCCTCGTGGTTCGCCGCGACGGCGCCGACGGCGAAGTCCTTGGCGTGGGGCGCGAGCCTCAGGCGCCTGCCGCCATGTCTGGGGGCGCCATCGCCGACCTGGAGTCGGTGATCCAGTCATCCAACCGCGCGCTCGAGGCCGCTGAGGACATGGCCAAGACGGTCCCGGGACAGGTGATCGTCGGCATTGCAGGCGAGCTGATCAAGGGCTTTTCCTCGACCATCGCCTATCCGCGCGAGAACTCCAAGGCTCGGGTCAGGTCTGCCGAGATCTCGACGATGCTGCAGATGGTGCAGCGCCGGGCGCTGCGCGAGGCCCAGCACCTGCTCGAGCTGGAGCGCAGCTACGGCCAGCTGGAGGCCCGGCTCGTCCACTCATCGATCACGAACGTGCGGGTCGACGGGTACCCCGTCACCAACCCAGTCGGGTTCACCGGCAAGAACCTTGAAGTCACGGTCTTCAACACGTTTGCCCCGATGACGCACATCAATGCGATCGACACGGTGGTGCGCGAGCTCGACCTCGAGCTGGCCGGGGCCGTCGCCCAGCCGTACGCGCTCGCACGAGCTTGCGCAAGCGAAGAGACGTGGGCAGAGGGCGGCATCTTCATCGATATCGGCGGTGGGACCACCGACGTGGCTTTGATCCGCGACGGCGGCGTCGAAGGAACCCGCATGTTCAACCTGGGCGGACGGGCGTTCACCCGCCGCCTCGCTCTAGCTTTCGGGCTCAGCTATGAAGAAGCCGAGGCGCGCAAGCTTCGCCACTCCGAAGGCCTTCTGTCCGCCGAGCAACATCGCCAGGTTTCGGACCTGTTGAGCGCCGACGCGGAGGTCCTGCTCCAGGGCCTCGCGCTCAGCGTCAAGGAACTCTCTCGCGGCGAGCGGCTCCCCACAAGCATCTACCTGTGCGGCGGAGGCAGCCTGCTGCCGGAGCTGACGTTGGAGATGGTCAAGAACAATTGGGCCGCCGGATTGCCTTTCCCGAAAGAGCCGCGCATCAGGCACCTGGTGCCGCCCGACGTGCGCAACGTCACCGACTCGACGGGTCAGCTTTCGAGCCCCCAAGATATCGCCCCGATGGGCCTCGCCAACCATGCGCTGAGGACTGAGGCGGAGGAGCGTGACAACGTGAACACAGTCATGCGCCGGGTCCTAAGCGCTATAAAGGTCTGAGCGGACCTCCCCAGGAGACTGTTGAACGCCATGGCAACGAACCCTATTTACGTGGAAACCGAGGAAGAGATTCCCGAGCTGGTCGAACGTCTGCGTCGCTACAACGGCGATGACACGATGCTCGTTCTGCCCATCCGATCGCGCATCGGCCAAAGCCGGTTCAACTTCCAGCTCCTCCGCAACTACGCCGTGGGAATGGGCAAGCGGGTCACGGTCGTCTGTGACGACCCGGCAGTCCAGAAGATGGCCGCAGAGAGCGGCTTCACCGTTTTTGGGGCGGTCGGCACCCAGGGCGAGGGCATACCGTCCGTGCCGGAAGAGGATCCCCCGGCACCCCGCTGGTGGCAGCGTGATCGGGCCGGGCCTTCGACCCATATCGGCATAGTGGCGCCGACGAGGCTCATCACCAAGCGTGCGACCGAGCTGAGGCCCGGCCGTTTCCTTCTGTACGCGGCCGCAGCTGCACTCCTGGTCGTGGGTCTGTTTGCGACAGTCGTCTACGTGCCATCGGCCTCGGTGACTTTGCTGGCGCAAGCCCAGCCTTTTTCGCAGAAGGCTGTCGAGATTCAGGCGCAGCCGGGAAAGCCTCCAATTCGAGTGCGGCCCAAGATCATCTCGCGCTCCGACTCACAGGGCTTCAAGACGACAGGATCCATCCGGGTGCTGCTGGCGCCGGCCACCGGCCTGGTGGTGTATACGAACTCGCTTTCTCAGCCGAACTGTCCGAGGGCGGGTTGCACCTCACCGGGACTCGTCGTGCTCAGGGGTCAACGGCTGACCGACGGCACCGATGGCATCACGTTCGCCCAGACCACCAGCAAATATCAAGGCGGGGTGCTGGTGCCGTGGGGCGGCACGGCAACGGCCAACATCATGGCCGTCGCGCAGGGCAGCGCCGGAAACGTCGGCAGCAACATGATCACGACGATCGAGAGCAACCCTTATGACGGCTTGAGCGTCACCAACCCACAAGCAACTGGCGGCGGTGCCAATGCCTCGAACACTCCGATCATGACGGTCTCCGACTTCGACGCCGCTCGCGCGGTCCTCGAGCAGGAGCTGCGCCAGGCCATCGCGCAACAGATCTCGGCGGCCAAGAAGGCGGGCGAGACACTCAGCGAGACCCTGATCTATGGAGCACCACAATTCAGCACCGACCATCAGCCGAGTGACAAGGTCGCGGCCTTCAACGCGACCATGACGCTGCAGGGAGAGGGGGACTACTACTTCGACTCCGACGTCCATAAAGCTTTTGAGGATTACCTCGCGCAGCGGGTGCCCAACAACCAGCAGCTGCTCACGGATGGGCCGATCCAGGTCGACTACCGAATCCTCAGCGCGACCAAGGGCGGTCAGCTCGTCTTCGTCGGCGATGCGGCAGCCTTTGTTGCGCCAAAGCTCGACATGGAAAAGATCCGGGCCCAGGTTGTAGGGCGCCCCATCGCCCAGGCGAGGTTCTACCTGCAGGGCTTGAACGTTCGGTCGGTCAGCATTAAAGAGCAGCCCATGACCCTGCCGTTGATGCCCCTGCTGTCTGGCCGCATCTCGATCCGCTACGTCGTCGAGCAGGGCGCGGTGCCAGCCCTGCCACCGACAGGCTGATCAGGGGACAGGTGCGGATCCTCGCGATAGACCCCGGCTCGAAGCGCGTCGGTGTGGCCCTTAGCGACCCAACGGCCACGATCGCGCAGGCGCTGACCACAATGCCCGCCGAGCCGGCGGCAACGCTCGCGGCGCGCATCGCCAAGATTGCGCGCGACAACCAGGCAGCGCGGATCGTGGTCGGCCTGCCGAAGCGCCTCGACGGCTCACGCGGGCCCGAGGCCAAGGCGGCGCAACACCTGGCTGACGCCATCCGGACGGAGTCGGGCCTTCCGGTCGAGCTGGTCGACGAGCGGTTGACCACGGTGGCGGCGGAGCGATCGCTCATCGCCGGCGGCATGCGCCGGGACAAGCGGCGGCTCAGCGTGGACCGCGTCGCCGCGACGCTGATGCTTCAAGCTCACCTGGACCGCCGGCGTGCCGGCTGAAGAGGAGAAAGGCCAGGAGGCCGCCCGAGCAATAACCCTCATCGACGAGACTGGTCGCGAGCGCCAGTTTCAGCTGCACGACGCCTTCGACCACGACGGCGGCGTCTACTACCTCGTCGAAAACATCGACGACCCCTCCCAGGTCTTGCTGTTGCGAGAGGTGGACGGCGCCCTCGAAACCGTCGAAGGGGATGAGTTCCAACAGGTGATAGCCGCATTGGAAAAGGACCAGGTCGAGTGAAGAGGCTTGTGGCAGCCCTTGTCCTGATCGCAGTGCTCGGCTTTGGCACCTCACGCGGATACGACTGGTGGAACTACAACGTGAACACCCCGGTGTCATCGGCCAGCGAGCCTGTTGTTTTCCACATCGACCCGGGAGAGCTGCCCAGCCAGGTGGCCGACGACCTGCTCGCGCAGCGCCTTATCAGAGATCGGACTGCTTTCGACCTGTATCTCAGGTTGACTGGAGCTGGTGGGAGCTTTCAAGCGGGCGCATTCCAGCTCAACCGCAACATGACCATGGCCCAGATCGTCGACGCCCTTCAACATGGCAAGTCGACGCAGGTCACCGTCACCATCCCGGAAGGCTTCCCTCTCCGCGAGCAGGCCAAGTACGTCGCAAAATCCGGACTTGGCACAGCGGACGACTACCTCACCATCGCTGCCGAGCCGGCCTGGTCGGCGTCATTCGACTTCCTCTCATCGCGGCCCGCAAACGCAAAGCCCCCGCTGGAGGGCTATCTGTTCCCCGATACCTACCTGGTCGACCCTGGGGATGTTCGCGGCCTTGTCAAGGCACAGCTGACCCAGTTCGGGACCGTGTTCAGCACCGCGCTTCGAGGCCAGATCGGGAAGGCCACTCCCAACCGGCCCGCCGAGACGGTCGGGTCGATCGTCATCCTGGCGTCGATGGTGGACCGCGAGGCCAACACGAGCACCGACCGCGGCAAGGTGTGCAGCGTCTACTACAACCGCCTGAGGCAGAACATCCCACTCGGAGTCGACGCCACGTTGCTGTACGCGCTGGGCCGGTTGACGCCTGAGCCGACCGCGGCGGAGCTCGACATCAACTCGCCCTACAACACGCGCAAGCACGCCGGCCTGCCCCCAGGCCCGATCAGCAACCCGGGGAAGGCCGCCATCCTCGCCTGCATCAACCCGCCGAAGACGAACTTTCTTTTCTACTTCACCGATCGGAAGGGTGTGACCCACTTCGAGACCAACCAGCAGGATTTCAACCGGGATATAGCGACCTACGGTCTGAGCGGAAGCTGAAGGTCTATCTCCTCGGTCACGGGATTGCATATTCACGCAGCCCCGCCATGCACAACGCTGCCTTCCAAGCCTTGGGCCTCGACTGGACGTATGAGCTCATGGATGTCAGCCCTGCCGAGCTGCCGGGCGCTGTGGAGCGGCTCAGGGAGGCCGACGTCGGTGGCGCCAACGTAACGATTCCGCACAAGCAGGCAGTCATCGCACGCCTCGATGGTGTGGACGCCGACGCCCTGCGGGCGCACGCTGTGAACACGATTGCCCGCGATGGCGAGCGTCTGCTGGGGTCCAACACCGACGTTGCCGGCGTTCGCGCGGCGGTGGGCGAAGTCGGCCTCGAGCCGAAGGGCACGAACGTCGTGATCCTCGGAGGTGGGGGCTCCGCTCGCGCGGCGGCGGTCGCGCTCGCGGGCGCTCACCTGACTTTCGTCTCCAGGCATCCTGAGGAAGAGGACCTACCGGGCGCGGTCATCGGCTGGAACGATCCCGCACTGCCCGGCCTGACGCACTCGGCCGGCCTGCTTTTGAACGCGACTCCGCTTGGCCGAAAGGAGGAGATGCCGATCCGTCCCGCAGCCCTACCAAAAGACGGCGCGGTGATCGACCTCGTCTACGTGACCGGGGGTACGCCCCTGGTCCGGAAGGCCCGCTCCCTCGGCCTTCGAACCGCCGATGGATGGGGAATCCTCTTGGCACAAGGGGCGGCCTCCTTCGAGGTGTGGACCGGGAAAGCCGCGCCGCTCGCCGCCATGCGCCACACTTTGGCGCCGTGAACCAACTCCTTCTGACCGCCGGATGGGCCGTCGTCGGCGCCGCCGCCGGGTGGTTCGTGCGTTGGGGTTCGGTGCGCCTTGCACGCCTCGAGGAGCTGCAACCGGCCAGCGAGCGCTGGCAGGTGTTCGGCCCGCCCGCCCTCGCGGCGATCCTGTTTGGCGTATTTGCCTTTCATTTCGGCATGACTCCCACGCTGCTCATCCGGAGCGTGTTCATCCTCGTGCTGGTGCAGGTGATCTTTTTCGATTTCGAGCACCGCCTGATC
>JBGQGI010000088.1:0-6600 GCA_041497375.1 Candidatus Dormibacteraceae bacterium
CGCCGCCTGGTGCAAGGGGAAGATCGCCACATTCAAGATCCCGCGCCACTGGAAGCTCGTCGACTCGTTTCCGATGACGGTCACGGGCAAAGTGATGAAGTTCAAGATGCGGGAGGCGGCGGTGGAAGAGCTGGGCCTGGAGAAAGCGGCAGGCGTAAGAACCGCCTAGGTCCAGCCTCGCTAGACCAGGCTTTCGTACGGGAATGCTGCGGCGAAGGGCTCGTACAGCAGGAGCACCTGGTCGATCGGCATCACGTCGCGCAGGAAGATTGCCCCCGCCGCGACCCCGGCCGACCCGACGATGCCAGAGCCGTCGTGCGGAGCGTTCTGCTCCGCCCCTTCCTGCGCCGCTCGGAACGAGTTGGTCCGCCCTGACTGGTTGGCGGTGGCGATCGCCAGCTTCCAGGCCGCTGAATAAAGGGCAGGCGCGTCGAGCTCGTCAGGCGGGGCAACCGGGACGCCCACTGCCGCTCCTATCGCAGGCGCGGCTCTCGGCGGCTCACTCAGCACCTTGGCGACGGCGGCCACCTCGGCCTCCGCCTCACCAGACAGCGAAGGCAGCTTCTGAAGAAAGGCCGCGATCTGGCGGTCTACCGGTGGCGGAGGCTCATAGCCCGGTCCCGGCAGCACCGTGGCGAAAGGCCGGTAGATCGCTGCGAACTGCAGCGGGTACAACTGCTCCCTCACGAGGATCGCGAGAGCGACGACCTGCGCCGATTCCAGCGCCGCGGCTGCCGCCTGCTCAGGCAGCGCCTTGCCGATCGCCTGCTTGATCTGAGCAACTCGAAACCCACTCGTGAAGGCGTTGACCATTGACTCGTCCGCCCCCGAGAGGAGCGGATCGAGCAACTGCTCCATTGCGCTATTCGTCGGCCGCTGGCGGGAAAGGATTCGCGCCAGCGCGATCCAACGCCACTGGTCAACGGTGAATGTCTTGCCGGCAGCCGCCAGGAACTGCCCGGCTTCGGTGGCGCTCAGGCTGTACCCGGACGGGCTGTCACCTGCTCTGGCAGCAACCCCTTGGCACGCAGCTTGTCGATCGGATGGTAAGCGTCCACTATGCGCATCGTCCCAGAAGCCGAACGAAGCACCATCGATTGGGTGAACGCATAAACATCCTCGTATCTCACACCCTTCAGCAGCTCACCGGAGGTGATGCCGGTGGCGGCGAAGAACAGGTTGTTACCTGAACAAAGGTCGTCGATCGATAGCACCTTGCCCAAGCGGTGCCCCTCATTGAGGGCAACCTTGCGCTCGTCTTCATCGCGGAGCAGGAGCCTGGCCTGCATATCGCCACCAATAGCCTTGACGGCGCACGCCGCCAGCACGCCTTCAGTGGACCCCCCGGACCCCATCATGCAGTGGATTCCAAATCGCATCTCGAGCGCGGCTTCTAGCGCGCCGGCCACGTCGCCGGCGGTGATGAGCTTGATGCGGGAGCCGACCTCTCTGATCTCGGCCACGATCTCGTCGTTGCGCGGGCGTTCGAGCACGACCACGGTGAGCTCCTGCGGCGGCAGACCCTCAGCCTTGGCGATACGGCGCAGGTTCCATTCCACAGGCATATCGAGATCGATGACGCCGCGCGCGCGGCGGCCGACCACGAGCTTCTGCATGTAATGCACATGGGTCGTGAACATGGTGCCGCGCTCGGCGAGCGCAATGACCGAGATGGCGCCCGGGAGGCCCGCAGCCGTCAGGCTCGTCCCCTCGATCGGATCGACCGCCACGTCGAGCTCAGGTAGGAGGCCGTTGCCGATTTCCTCGCCGAAATAGAGCATCGGCGCCTCGTCCTTCTCCCCCTCGCCGATGACGACGGTGCCTTTCATGTCGACCGACGCGAGAGCGTTGCGGATGGCCTCTACCGCGCGCCCATCGGCGCCCATCTTGTCGCCGCGGCCCTGCAGCGGAGCGGCGGCCAGGGCCCCAGCCTCCGTGACCCTGAGCAGCTCCAGGGCTAGGTTTCGGTCCATCTCCTGATCCATCTAGCCACCACCCCCCGTCGACATCGCGCCGGGTAGCGTATCCGAATCCCTAGCTGATGCCGCGGCGGCGGATCGGCAGCCGGCTCGCCTCCACCCGGAGGTCGTTCTGGTCTCTAGAAGAACTCACCCCACAACTTCCTTACCCGGCCCACCGGGTTAGGGACGCTCTTGTCAGCCACCACCGCCGGTCTCGCCGCCGCATCGACGACGATCTTTTCATCACCCTCGGGCACGCCCTCTGGGTGCACCCTGATCACGCCATGGTGAACACCACCTTCCTGGACGACCAGAGCACCCACCTTGGCATCGCCCTCGAGGCGGCCGGTGCTCGTGATCTTGAGACGGCTGGCAGCGACGATGTTGCCGCGCACGAACCCGGCGATCGTGACCCTGACGCTGCGGATATCGGCCTCGACATGGGCTTCCGAGCCGATAAGAAGGTCACCGTCGCACTCGACCTGGCCGCTGAAGTTGCCCAGCAGCTGGCCGCCGCCCTTGAGCTGGAGCCGGCCCGACAGCGCGTCGTCGCGGCCGAGAATGGTCGACTTCTGGTCGACGCCATAGGGGTCGGGCCCCCCGTTGCTCCCGGAAATCGCGACAGTCTCCACACCAATGTCCGTCATCTGGACCTCCCTTACCCAGCCCCCCGCTGGTCCCATGCGCAGCATAGACACTACGGAGTCAGGGGGAATCGCGCAAATTCCTCCCCCCTTGGGGGGGAGTGCAGGGTGAGGGTTCGGGGCTTGCATTCACCGTTCAGAGGTCGGAATGTGACTTCAGATAGGCGAGGACGGCCTCGCGGGTGGGCTCGATCTCGCCATCCATGATCAGCTCGCCCAAACGCTCCTTGATCCGCCCTACCTGAGGCCCAGGCGCCAAACCGAGCTCCCGCATGATGTCCTCGCCATCGACGGGGGCAACCATCCGCGTCGGCTGTTCCGACAGGACGCCCGCCAGGCGTGCCGCCAGCTCGTCGAGCTTCTCCGGTTCGGGATAGGCAGAGGCCCCTATGTCGGCGCGCGCGAGAGCCATGAGCCTTTCGATCTGAGGGCCGGCTTCGCGAGCAAGCCGCCGGACGGCGCCGTCGCTCCACTCCGAGCGGTAGTAAACAGGGCGAAGGTGCAGCCGCACCAGTGTGACCACCGCTTCTATGTCCCTTTGGGGGAAGCGAAGCCGCTCGAGCACACCGGTTGCAATTCCGGCGCCGACCTCCTCGTGACCGGTGAACGCCCCGTCTGGGGTGGCCGTCACCGGCTTCCCCACATCGTGCAGAAGGGCGGCCAGCCTCACCACGAGGTCTGGCGGCGCGAGTCCCACTGTCAGCAGCGTGTGGCCGAAAACGTCGTGGGTGTGATAGCCACCCTGCTCAACGCCCTTGCAGGCGGTCACCTCCGGCAGCACGACCTCGAGCAACCCGCCGGAATCAAGCAGCTCGAGCGCCAGCTTCGGTCTTTCGGATTCGAGCATCTTGCACAGCTCATCGGTGATGCGCTCGACCGAAACCACCGGCGGCGCCAGCCGGCCGCTGAGCCGCCGCATGGCGGGCAACAGGTCAGGCGCCAGCTCGAAGCCGAGCCCGGCAGCGAACCGCACCGCCCTCAGCATTCGGAGAGGGTCGTCGCTGAACGTCCGAATCGGGTCAGCAGGAGTGCGGAGGATGCGCGCCTCGAGATCCGCCCGAGCAGTGCCGAGGCGATCGTGGATGTTGCCGTCGAAGTCCATCAACAGCGTGTTGATCGTGAAATCGCGACGCCGAAGGTCCTCTTCGAGGGTCGCCGGGCGCACGTCGGGTTTCCGGGAGTCGCGGGCATATGACTCCGACCTGGCTGAGACAAATTCCACAAGGTGGCCGGGCAGCGTCACCTGGGCGGTGCCGTATCGCTCGAAGATGACGGGCGGGCCCGCGCCCGCCAGTTCCGCAAAGCGCTCGGCGAGCTGGCGAGCACCTCCCTCCTCGACGACCACGTCGAGGTCGGGCTTGGTGCGGCCGAGCAGGTGGTCGCGGACGTAGCCGCCCACCACCCAGGCCTTTACTCCCTGGTCAGCGGCGGCTCGTTTGAGGAGACGCAGCAGCTCCCGATCGTCTATTGGTTGATCCGCGCCCACTCGACAGCTCCGACTTGCCCGGCGCGATCACCGAGCCGGGCTCGGCGCAAAACGGGCCTTCGTGCGGGCCTGATGAATGGAGATGAGCGCAGCGTCTCCAGAAGCAGTGGCTGCACCAGGCCCCAGGAGCGGGTCACGCCGCCGCCCATGACAAACATCTCCGGGTCGATGACGTTCGTGAGGCTGATCAGGGCCTTTCCCATGTAGTGCGCCGCCCGCTCGACCACCAGGCCGGCGTGCTTGTCGCCCCTCGCCGCAGCTGCGAACAGCTCGGCCGCAGGATGACCGGTCTCCCTGGCGAGGTTCGCGCCCCCGCAGAAGACCTCGAGGCAGCCGTGCTGCCCGCACTGGTCGAGTGGCCCGTTGGCGTCGATGATCATGTGCCCGACCTCGCCGGCCGTTCCGTGGCCGCCGCGGTGCAGCTTCCCATCGATGATCAATCCGCCGCCGACACCGGTCGACCACGTGATGTAAACCATGTTCCGCGTGCCACGGCCGGCACCGCGGTGGAACTCGCCTAGCCCGGCCATGTCGGCGTCGTTCGCGACGTGCGCAGGAGCGCCGATCGCCTTCTTTAACAAGGCCGCCAGTGGCACATCGCGCCAACCCGGAAGGTTTGGCGGGTTGACGAGCACGCCGTGCTTGATGTCGATGGGACCCGGAGCGCCGATCGCGATGCTGCGGACCTTCTGGCGCCCTCGGTGACGCTCGATCTCCGCCGCGGCCCACTCGACCACCTTTTCCGGGCTGCCGAGCAGCGCCGTCTTGGTCTTGAAGCTCGCGATCAGCTGGCCGTCCGAGCGTGCGAGTGCAACCCGCACCTGAGTTCCGCCAAGGTCGATTCCTGCAAGCACCGTGCCAACTTTAATCGGCGGGCTTCGAATCAGGACGCGATGAGCTGCTGTCCCCTGAGGGCCGCGAGGATCTCGATCGGCGCCCGCGCGCGGTTGAACGTGTAGAAGTGCAGCCCGGGAACCCCACGCTCGAGAAGGTCCGCGCACTGCGCGATGCAGTGCTGAACCCCGAGCCGGCGGACAGCATCATCGTCAGGCTGCTCATCGATCGCCTGCTGAAGCCTGTCGGGAACAGTCGCCCCAGACATATTCGTCATGTGCACGAGTGATCGGCGGCTCGGCACCGGCATCAAGCCCGGCACGATGGGGATGGTGATTCCTGCTGCGCGCGCACGCTCGACCAGGTCGAAATAGAACCGGTTGTCGAAGAAGAGCTGGGTCACCAGAAAGTCCGCGCCCGAGTCGACCTTCAGCTTCATGTAACGGAACTCATGCTCGATGTCTGGACTCTCGGGATGCTTCTCGGTGCTGCACGCAGCGCCGATGCCAAAGCCATAACCGTTGCGGCGCACGAACGCGACCAGGTCGCTGCCGTGCTCCAGCTCAGGGCTCGCGGGTACGAAATGCTCGTCCGAATCCTGCGGGTCGCCCCGGAGGGCCAGTACATTGGCCACCCCTTCCCTCTCCATCCAGTTCAGGATCTGCCGCGTCTTGTCGGCCGAGTTCGCGCAGGTCAGGTGCGCCATCGCCTCGATGTGGTACTGCCGCTTCATCCGGGTCACCAGCTCCAGCGTCTTGTCACCGGTGCGCAACCGGTACGTGACGGAGACCCAATCGGGTGCATGTCCGGCCAGCGCCGCGATTGTCCTCTCGAGGACGTCGACCTCAGTCTCGTCGCGGGGCGCCATGAACTCGAACGAGATCGTGGGCCGGCTGCGACCCAGCAGCTCGGCTATTCGCATGGCCGAAGGTTAGCGAAAAAGGACGCGCTGGTCGCCGACCCGCCGCGTCACCTTCGCTGCGTCGAGATGTTCGAGCAGCGCCAGCACCGGCCTCCGACTCGCCCCCATGCGATCGCGCAGCTGCGCGACGGTTACCGATCCTGTGGCGGCGATCAGCTCCTTGACCATATCGACCGCATTCGAATAGGCGTCCCGCGTGAATGCGATGTCGTCGCTCACTCGCACGATCGCGCCGCCCTGGGCCAGGGCGCGGACAACTTCTGGCCCGGCTCCAGACCGCTGCATCGCTTCCTGCAGCGACGGTGGAGCGAACGGATTGTCCTCGAGGAGCTCGAGCAAGCGGCCCGCCGGCCCGTCGGAGGAATCGATCGTGACGCGATGATCCGGCGCGGCGATGGAGCCTTGCCGCTCTTCGAGCCTGCCTTCTGCAACGAGCGTCGCCAGCACAGCGGGAAATGAGCTCGGGTGCAATCGGAGGCGATTCCTGAGCTCCTCACGAGCCATTCCCGGGCGGAGAGGGTGAGCGGCGTGATACGCGGCGACCTCCGTGCCGGCGCTCTCCGCAAGAGTGTTCCACGCCTCCGTCGCAAACAGCCATTCGCCAACGCGCCGCGCATCGAGGCGATCGACATCGGCCTCGCGAGCCATCGTAGCTTTGAGCAGCGCGGCGACGGTGACTCCTCGCGGGTACTTGCGAAGCTCCTCCTGCAACACGTCCCCGGCAGCACGCCGGTCGAGCGATTCGCTCACCGC
>JBGQGI010000089.1:0-6591 GCA_041497375.1 Candidatus Dormibacteraceae bacterium
CGCCTCAGCAGGTGGTCGCGGGCGATCGCCACCTTCTCTTCCTCGGTGTAGCCGTCGAGGCGGATGAGCTCCATCCGGTCCAACAGCGGCGCCGGAATCGTCTCCGACACGTTGGCCGTCGGGATGAACAGAACCTCAGACAGGTCGAGGTCGACCTCGAGGTAGTGGTCGCGGAACGTGTTGTTCTGCGCCGGGTCGAGGACCTCGAGCAGCGCCGATGACGGGTCGCCCCTCCAGTCGCTGCCGACCTTGTCGATCTCGTCCAGCATGATCACGGGGTTCTTCGTGCCGGCCTCTTTCAGGGCGCGCACGATGCGGCCCGGCAGCGCGCCGACGTAGGTGCGCCGGTGGCCGCGGATGTCAGCCTCGTCGCGGATGCCGCCAAGTGAGACACGCGTGAACTTCCTGCCCAGGGCGCGCGCGACCGACTCGCCGAGCGAGGTCTTGCCGACACCGGGAGGCCCGACCAGCGTGATAATCGCGCCGGACCCACGTCCGCCGAGCACCTCCATGCCGCGCTCCTTGCGAAGCTTGCGGACGGCGAGGAACTCGATGATGCGGTCCTTGACGTCGCCCAGCCCGGTGTGGTCCTCGTCGAGGATGCGCCGTGCCTCGACCAGGTCGTAGTTGTCGACCGACCGCACGTTCCACGGAAGGTCGAGCATCCAGTCGAGGTAGGTGCGGATCCAGCCGTACTCGGGGTTCTGCTCGCTCGTCCGCTCCAGGCGGTCGAGCTCGCGATTGACCTCGGTCAGCACGTTCTCCGGCATCTCCGCCTTGGCGACGCGCTCCCGGTAGGTGGACACCACGTCGGTGCCGCCCTCGTTGAGCTGCTTCTTGATCGCCTCGAGCTGCTGCCGGAGCAGGAACTCGCGCTGCGTCTTCTCCATGCCTTCGCTGACATCGCTGCGGATCTTTTCCTTGAGCGAAGCGTCGGCGAGAATCTGCTTGGTCCAGCCGATGAGCTTCGTCAAGCGCTCCTCGAGGTCGAGGGTCTCGAGGACCTCGAGCTTCTGTTCCATGGTCAGGTCGGGCGAGTAGCCGGCGAGGTCCGAGAGGTGGCTCGGAGTCTTGGCCGCGCGTAGGAACTGGATGACCTGCGGGATGCCCCTTGACTCGACGAGGTTTTCGAGCATGGCGCGGTATTCGCGGCCCAGCTCGATCGCCTTCTTGGAGGGCTCGCCATCGGGCGCGGGGTCCGCTTTGACCCACAGGGCGCCGCCGATGTCGGCCTGCCCGCTGCCCAGGTGGGCGCGGTATTCGCCGCGGATGATGAAGGCCTCGGCGCCCGTGGGGAGCTCCGCGGACTCACCCAGGCGGGAGACGGTACCGATCTTGCCGAATTGCCCATCGATGCGGGGCACCAGGAGGATCAGGCGGTTGCCCTGGCGGGCAGCCTCGATCGCGGCCTTCTGGCTGTCGCCGTCGACAGCGAGGGTGACCGACATGTGGGGGAGGACGACCACGTCGTCCATGGGGAGGACTGGAAGTAGCTCGGACTTTGGGGTTTCCATGATTAGAAGAAGCTTTACCCGCTAGGGCTAATTCCCTAACACGAAGCGGACCATCCAGCCAAAAGGGCACAAATCGCCGTGCCGCGAGCGACCGAAACAGCCAAAAGGGCACAAATGGCCCACCTGGCGGCGGAGTTCCAGCTCCTTACGCGATCCCGGCCGCCGCGCACGCCGAGGCAATCTGCGAGGTACAGATTTCGTCAGCGCTCCAGAAACCGTCCTGGACGACCGTTGACTCGATATTGACCTTGGTGACGACCACCGGCATCAGCAGAACAGAGGGGATGTCGGCAGTGCCGTTGTTGACCGTCTTGCCGCCGCTCAGCGATGCCGGAACGGTCACGCCGAAGGCAAGGTCATAAGCGAGCTGCGCCGCGGCTTCAGCCTCAGCTTTCGTCGACATGTATAAGGTCGAATGCTGGTCGCCGGTGACGATGCGCTGGATTGCGGCGAGGTCGGCGCCCTGTCCCTCTACAGGCGGCCACGGCCTGACCTTGCCCTTCATCGTCGCGATGGCCGCGCCTGCCAGTCCATCGCTGGCGGCGAGGACCCCGTCGACCTTGAAGTTGAGGTTCGCAAGCGCGCTCAGCATCTCCGCCTTGGCATTGGCGGCGGTGGCGCCAGGGGTGTCGAACTGCGCCCCGAACTTGACCTTGCCGTCGAGGACGGTCAACGCGCTCTGCTTGAAGGCCTTCGTGTTTGTGTCGCTAGGATCGCCGTCGATCTCGACTATGGTCGGATTGGTCTTGCTGCCCATCGCCGTGATCAGCGAGCCGGCGAGCAACCCGCCAGCAGATTCGCGGTCGAACGACACGTAATAGCTGAGGTCCGGGGTGTTCAAGACGAGGCGCTCGTACGAGATGACCGGGATGTGAGCGGCCTTCGCCTGGGTGACGATCGCCGCCGCCGCATCGCCATGAAGAGGATCGAGGACGATGACACTGGCACCGCCGCTGATCGCCGTGGTTGCCTGCGTCTGCTGCTCAGCGTCCGTCTTGGCCGCGCTGTACAGGACCTCGCAGTTGGAGCAGACCTGCGTCACATTGGCCTCGAAATAACTCCGGATCTTGAGGGCGTTTGTGGAATCTGGCACCAGCAACGCGATCTTCTTGCCCAGCGTGACGCCACTGCCGCCGCCGCATGACGTAAGGATCAACGCCGAAAGCACAAGCACCGCCACGTACCCGGGTACCTTCAATTTGGCGCAGAGACGTCCAGAAACAGTTCGCTCCACGCCTCAGGGCGCCGATGCCCTGCGGGATAGGGCGTCGATCGTGACCGCGGCCAGAAGGACCAGGCCGGTGACGATGAAGATCCGCTGGACGTCCAGTCCCTGCAGGTACATGCCGTTGTAGATACCCCCGATCACCAGGCCGCCGAGCACCCCATGCATCGCTTTGCCCCGACCACCGAACAGGCTGGTCCCGCCGATGACCGCGGCGGCGACCGCAAACAGCACCAGCTGGCCTCCCTGCACGTTGTTCGACATGCCGCCGATGTAGGAGGCGTAAAGCAGGCCGCCGACGCCGGCTGTCGTTGAGCACAAAGCGAACGCTAAGGTGCGTATCAGCGCAACGTTGATGCCGGCTCGCCGCGCGGCCTCCGGGTTGCCTCCGATTGCATAGATGTAGCGGCCGAACTGGGTGTTGCCGAGCAGGACCGTCCAGACGCCGAGCACTGCCAGGACGATGGGAACCACCCAGGGCACGCCTGCCAGCGTGCCGATGTTGGCCCGGTTGATGTTGGAGATGCCCACCACGGTGATGCCGGCCGCCGCGATCGCAGCGATCTTGATCAGCGTGAGGCTTGCCGGCGGGGCGACGAGACCACTGCGCCGCCGGCGGCTGTCGCCCAACCAGAGGACCGCCCCAAGGCCCGCGACGATCACAGCCATACCGATCCAACTGACGGTCGGGTCGATGTTGCCCGCCATCAGGTTGTACAGGACCTGGACGTTGGAACTGTTTGCCCCGAGATTCGGATAGCCAGAGAAGGGGCCCAGGAGGAGGAGGATAAGCATCACTCCGTTGAAGATCAGAAACCCCGCAAGCGTAACGACGAAGGAGGGTATCCCAAGGCGGGTGATGATGGTGCCCTGCAGAGCTCCGGCAACGGCGCAGAAGGCCAGCGCCGCCGCAATCGCCGCCCACCACGGCCAGTTGGTGGTCACGGGTTGGACCAGCTGAACGCCGATCACCGCACCGCACGCCCCGACATAACCGGCCGAGAGGTCTATCTCGCCCAGCAGGAGGACAAAGATCTCCGCCATCGCCAGGACCATGAACACTGCGCTCTGCTGGAACAGGTTGACCAGGTTGCCGGCCGAAAGGAACACATGGTTCGGGCTTATCACCTCGAACACGACCATGATCGCGACAAGGCCGACCACCACGGGAAGGACACCGCTCTGTCCGCCCCTGATGCGGCCGATGTAGCCCCGGACGTACTCGCCGAGCGACTGGGCGACGATCCCGGGCGGGAGCTCGACCGCGGCGGCGTCGACCGCTGCGGTTGGGTCGGGAGGGAGCTCTGGTGCTTCCACGTGTGCCATCAGCTCGGCTTCGCGGTTGCGCCCGCGCCGGCCGCGCGGCTCGCGCTGCCAGTGGTCATGTACTCGACGACGCTCTGGCGGTCCAGGGCCGAGGCCGGCGTTTGGATCACCATTCGACCGAGATACAGCACAGCGATGCGATCCGCGACTTCGAACACGTCGTTCAGGTTGTGTGAGATGACCATGATCGCCAGCCCGCGGTCCCGTAGCGTCCGCACCAGCTGCAACACCATCCGGGTCTGGTTCACTCCCAGCGCTGCGGTGGGCTCATCCATGATCACGAGCTTTGAGTTCCACATGACAGCTTTTGCCACCGCAACCGATTGACGCTGTCCACCGGAGAGCGAGCCCACTGGCTGGCGAATCGATCTCACAGTCGTCACCCGGAGACCGGCAAGAGTCTTTGCGGCGGCGCGCTCCATCTCATCTTCATCCAGCAGGCCGTAGCGCAGGCGCTCGCGCCCCAGGAACATGTTCTGGACGATGTCCAGGTTGTCCGCCAGCGCGAGGTCCTGGTACACCGTCTCGATGCCGAGGCGTGAGGCGTCACGGGTACTCCGGATGTGGACCGGCTGACCCCCCCAGAAGACCTGGCCGTGGTCCGGATGGTAGACGCCGGAGATGCATTTGGTCAGGACGGACTTGCCTGCGCCGTTGTCACCGCACAGCGCCGTCACCTGGCCGGCCGGCAGGTCGAGGTCGACGTGGTAGAGGGCCTGGACGGGGCCGAAGTGCTTGTCAATTCCCCGCACCTTGAGTAAGGGCTCGGTCGCGACGGGCGAGTCTGCTGTCAACTGCCCCACTTGCTTACATTCTGCGCCGAGATGAGTCGATGCCGCCGTGCAAGTCGCACGGCGGCATCATCGGACCGTTGTTATGAAATGCCGTTGGCGGCGCAAACGCTGGCGCCGACAGCCTGGCAGAGTGCGTTCTTGTCGACGAAGTTGTCCTTGATCACAGTCGAAGCGACCTTCGACTTGTCGACCCACAGTGGGGTCAGAAGCGATGCGGGCTGCGTGTTGCCCGGCTTGCCTGATGCGGGCGAGGTGGTGCTGTTCACCAACGCGGGCGGCGGTGTAAGGCCGGCGCGCAGGATGGTTGCAAGCGCGACTGCGTCCTGGGCCTCGAGATAGACAGCCTTGTAGACCGAGCCGCACTGATAGCCGGAGAGGACGTTTTCAATGCCCTGAAGGGTCGCGTCCTGGCCCACGGTCGGAATCTTGTTGGCTGCGACGTGCCTCTGCTTGAGGACGTTGACCACCGCGTTGGCGAGCCCGTCGTTCGCCTCGATGGTGGCATTGATGTGCGGGTGCAAAGTGAACTGCTGCTGGGCGATGGTCTGACCCTTCGTGTTGTCCCAGCCTGGCGCGACCTGGTCAGCCACCAGCGTCATGCCGTTGGCGGTCTTGCCCACCGTTTCCTGTGGCACTGCGTCGCCCCAGACAACGGAGTTGTAGCCCTTGGCGAAGTCGATCGCGTTCGGGTCGGTGTCCTGACCGCCATTGAGCGTGAAGACCTGTGCGTTGGAAACGTTCCAGGCCGTGACGCAGTCCTTGAAGCCCTGACCGATGAGCTTGCCGACGGCTACGTTGTCGAAGCTGACGTAGTAGGTGTTGGTGCCTGTGAACGTGGCGCGGTCGTAGCTGACGAGCTTGACGCCCTTTTGCGCCGCGAGCTGCTGGATCTGCGTGCCGACCGTGCTGTCGAGGGGGTCCATCACGAGGACCGTCGCGCCTTGCGTGATGTCGGCCTGGGCCAGCGCCAGCTCTGTGGCGTCGTTGCCCTGGGCGTTGTCGATCTTGAAATCGGACGCTGCGTACCCGGCCATTTCGAAGGCCTTCTTCAGATAAGGAGCGTCGAAGTTGACGTAGCGGACCGAGGACGTGGTGTCGGGCAGAATTACCCCGACCATCCCCTTACCAGCCGCAGTCATCGGCTTCAAACTTGCCATCGCCGTGAAGTTCACGTCGAACGACGAGACACTCAGGTCGGATGGCACTGTCGCCGTCGGCCCGGTAGTCGTCGTGCTCCCCCCACAGGCCGCAGCGACTATGGCGACCACTCCTACGCTTGTTAACCGTCGCAAGTTGAACAACGTCATATTTGGACCTCCTGACCCACACTGCACTACGCATTCCTGTCGCCTTCTTCCCGGCAATCCGGGGCGAGAGTGCGCCGGCAGACAGTCCACTCAGCAGCCATGGCGGAGACGCCGCCAGCCAGAGCATTGCTCAGGCCGTGACGTTTGTCAAGAGACCGGTCCGGTTGGCCAACACAATGTCCGCTCTCTTGACAAACCTGCGTATGTCGCCATGATTGCCTTCGGGCGTGGCAGGCACAACGGGGACTCGCAAAGGGGACGGGACGCTCGGTTGGTTGCGGGAGCGCAATCGCGAGCGGGTGATCGGGGTGCTGCGCACGCTTGGCCGCACCAGCCAGGCTGACATTGCCCGCGCGACGGGCCTCTCCCGGACGACGGTTTCCAGCCTCGTCGCCGAGCTCAAGGATTCGAGCCTCGTGTTCGAG